>NZ_JBYTBG010000033.1:0-52061 GCF_058788915.1 Brevibacillus sp. FW301-21C12A | reverse complement strand
ATTCGTGGTACTCCGTATTTGACCTCACTCTCATCCCGCCCCTAAAGGGGGTGCTATCGCACCGTAGCGGGCTTTCTTGTTCGGAAAATCTGTAATGTTCAATGAGATTCGTCTTTGCAAAAAATGCTACCCAGCCACCGAATCCTAAATCAAAACTTTTTTTGCACGCAATGGCAAAAAGATGAGGGCCAACACCAACAAACTCTTTTTTTGCGCTACCTATGTTCCATAGGGCGCTTTCTGCCACATATACATCTACCCACAGTTCGTTTGGCTCCAAGGATATTAAACCTTGAACCGTAAGCTTATATACATCGCGCGAACTACTCTGAAACTCTTTGCGCCAGTTAACGCCTGCGCAGCACCCGCCCGAACACCGCCAGGATTGGCAGCAGTAGCAGCGCCGCCGTCAGCAAGGATGCGCGGATCGACAGGCGGTTTCCGATCCAGCCGACTGCTGGTCCTCCTGCCGTCTGTCCAAACGCGTTGGACTGGCTCATCATCGACAGGACGGTCGCCCGCACGCTGCTTTCGATGTTCAGGTTCAGCCACGTGTCGTACAGCGGGTTGATAAGTGACTCGATGGCTCCGATCAGCAGCAAGGCGGCCAGCGCATCAGGAGCCATGGCGAAGGAGATCAACGCCGCAATTTTCAGCGCGGTCAAAACGAACATGCCGACAATGACGACACGCCCGTTGTTGACATCCAGCCGCTTCTCGGCAAAGCTGACCGCGAACAGCCCGAGCAGGCTCGACAGGGCGGCAATGATGCCGAACCACATCGCCATCGAAATGTCCGCAAGCTGCGGGAAGCCAATCTCGGAAATCAAGTGCGCTTCCCGCAGGCGGTCGTATCCCTCGGAAGCTGCGCCCGTAAACAGCGTCACAAGCAAAATCAACAGCAAGATCGGCTGCCTGCGAATGACGTGTGCGCCAGACAGCCACGTCTGGGCCATTTCCCGCCAGTGGGAAGCGCCTCGCTCGCGCTCCCTGGGCGTAAAGCCCGTCTCCTGCATGAACAGGATCAAAAACACGCCAAGCCCCAAATAGATCAAGCCCCCGACCAGATAGGGCAAGTTTGGAGCCAGCGTGGACAGCCAAACGCTCAGCCCGATTCCGAGCATATTCGCCAGCAAAGAGTAGCGCTTCGCCCGCATGAAGATGCTCCCGAGCTTTTCTTCCCCCACCTCGTCCGCAATCCAGGCCGTATCGGCCCCGCTGACGAACGTGTCTCCCACGCCGAAAAACACTTGGGCAACCAACACCCACATAAACGCGGAGACAAACGGCAAAACACCATCAATGGCAGGCAAAATACCTTGCAGAACAAAAGCCGTCCCCAGCAAAAACATCCCGATAATGACAGACAGACGGCGGCTGTACGTATCCGCCACCACGCCCGTCACGCCCTCGAACAAGAGCACGGACAGCTCCAGCACCATGCCGACCAGCAAAAGCTCAAACGGATTCAGTCCCAGCGCCGCAATGTAGTAGAGCGCGTAGGTCGTAAACATCGTCGCGTTGGCGAGCGACGTCGCAAATCGTTTCGTCATATATACATGCGTTGCATTCATAACCATGGAAACAGTCTCCACCTCTTTGGGCAGATGACACGTTCCGTCTTTCCAGCCGTGATGCCGCTAGATTACTGCTCGTTATCGCGGAGAAAATCCGCACGTGCCACACTGCCACTCGTATTGTTTTCCTACTCTTGTGTTCGCTTGCGCCAATTTGATTGTGATTGACATTATTTAACACCTCCGAAAGTAATTAGCCTTCATTATAAAGTGATTCCGGAAAAATAGGTAGAGAAAAAATGAAAAATGCCGTGCAGCATATCGACTAGCTGCACGGCATTTCCGCCGTTTGGTTTTACGCTTTTTTTCTAAACAGGCTCACAATGGAGAGCAGAAGCGCCAGTCCGGAGAGCACCAGTGGCAATGTGTTGCTGCCGCCTGCACTTGCCGCCGCCTGATCTTGGGCTGGGCTTGCCGCCGGTGCAGCAGCGTCGTGCCCGTGATCGTGTCCGGCTTCCCCAACGCCCGCTTTCACTGTAGTCACGGACGCAGGCGTCTTGGAATCCTTGTCTCCGGTCCACTCCACTACTTCGCCATCCGCGTAAGTCTGATACGCTTTCCATGCGAGTGCACCTTCCTCTTTCGGGTTCGCGCCCACGAAAGCGAACTCCATGAACTCATGCGCCTTGATGCCGCCGTCTGTCGCGGTCCAGACGAGTGCTGTGTTCACGCCGTCCTTGTCTTTTTCAAACTCGTAGCTCCAGCCCGGAACTGGCTGTACGGTGTTCACTTTCACTCCAGCCGGAAATTCCAGCCTCACTTTTACTGTGTTGACGTCCTTTTCCACAGGTACGCGAACGGTATATTTTTCATAAGAGCCGGTAGTGGTTTCTTTCGGATAGACGTTGACGTGCGCTTGCGCCGCAGTCGCGAGCGTCAAAACTGCTCCTGCCACCAATACACTGCTCAGCCATTTTTTCATCTTCATGCAAAAAAACCCTCCTAGTTTGTCGCCGTTTGTTTTGCGGCTTGTGTGTTTGTCGTGTCATTCATGTCAGTCGGATAGTTGGTCTGGCTCATCCAAAGCCCTGCCAGCACAGCGACGATACCGAAAATGATTTCCCAGCGCAGCCATTTCATGCGCAGACTGCCGTTCGCCCGCCAGCGCTTCGTTTGCCGATAGGCGAGCGCGAGCATGATGCAGACGCTGACGATTTTGGCGTAGAGCAAATAGCTCCAGGCAAGCGAGCTTTGCCAAATGAGCGCCACATCGGTCTGCACGATCAGCATGAGCACTCCCGTCACGACGGCAAGTACGGCCGCCGCGGCAACCAGGCGCAAGAAGAAGGCCTTGAACGGCGCATTGCCCCGCTCTGTTTCTTTTGCCACCAGCAGCAGGTAGACGAGCGCGCCAAGCCATAGCGCCACTGTCAGGACGTGCAACAGCCGCAGCACGATCGACAGCCAGACAGGAGCAATCCCCCAGGCATGGCCGCCAAAAGCTTGCGCGCCAATCAGCAGTACCCAAATTCCCGCGTACCAGCCAGATACCATGTTCGGAATAGCCAATAGCAGCAGGAGCAGAAAGGAGACGATCAGCATGACGGCAAACGGAGACTGCGCGAGCAAATGGCTGTCAAACTGCCACAGGGCTTGCGTCAAGGAAACGGCCGTCAACGATTCGTCGTACAAAAACCAGAGAAAAACAAGTCCCACGAGCGCAAGCGCCCAGCCGATCTGCCTGCCAATCCCGATCAGCGCCCGAAGCGTCGGCAAACCGTAGCGCTGTCCTCGATCGGCAATCAGATACAAACCGCCGCCGAGCAAAATAATCCCTTGCGCAAGGTAACGATAGACGATCAAATAATTCGTATCCGTCTGCTTTGCCCCGGGCGGCACCACGACCGCGCTTTTTTGCCCGATGGAAAAGGTCAGGCGCTCCTCAACCGGATGGCCGTCTTCGGATACGACCGCCACGATCACCGAGTACGTCCCTTCCGCCAAATCCGCCGGCAACTGCGCATTCACCTGCGAAGCATCTCCCGGCTGCAAGGTCGGTCGCTGCATTTGTATTTCCTTGCCGTCCCAGTCAAACAGGCGTACGGTGACGAGATCCGGCTCCAGCGTCTCGGTAAAGCGCATGGAAATTTGTCCCGGATTCGCCTGCAGCACCTCGCCGTCTTTCGGAGTGCTGCCCATCATGCCTGCATGGGCATAGGCCGAATTGGTTCCAATCGCAAGCACAAGAAAAAAGGCCAGCGAAAGCACGGTCCATAGCCGCTTCATGCTGTGCATCAGCCAATCACCTACTTCCTTCGCCTTTTCGTCACTAATCCTATCAAAATCGTCTGTGAATCTGTATGGCTACATCGGGCTATCTGCTGTGACGATTTTTTGAAGCAGCCGAATATACCAGCAAAAAAAGACACCTACGAGTAGTTTTTCCCGCGTGGTGTCTTCTTTTGCTGCACGTCTATGCATTACTCGTCGCTTTGCTGCTTGAGGAAGCGCAGAATGAGCTCGTTTACCACTTCTGGCTGGTCCATCGGCGGGATGTGGGCCGAATCTGTCAAAATGACCTTTTCAGCCCGCTCGATCCGCTCAGCCAGCTCGTCAGCGATTTGCAAAAAGTCGATGTAATCGCGTGCTCCCGCAATGACCAGCGTGGGGGCCTTGATTTCCCCCAGACGCTCTTTTGGAGGGGGAGTGAGTCCCACGAGTCCTTCTCCAAAAGCAGGCAAAGAAAAGGCGTTTCGACTCATGCTTGCAAACAGCTCACGCGCTTTTGCCCGCTTGGTATTCGCCGCACAGCCAGGTCCGTCAAACCACATCCGGGTATTCTGCTCCAGCGCTTCCTCTGTCTTTTTGGCTTCCAGCAGTTGATGAAACTGTTCCATATCCCGCAATCTCTGCTCGCTTCTCGAATGGCCAAACAGCCCCGACGAGATCAAAACCAGACTTTTCACCATTTGCGGGTACACAAGCGCAAACTCCTGGGCTACCATTCCCCCAAAGGAAAGACCCGCCACGTGTGCTTTTTCGATGCCCAATCCCGCCAATACAGCACGTACATCATCGTATAGCGTAAAAGGCAAATTCGTCGCAGGTGTTTTGCCAAAGCCGCGGAGGTCAAAACGAATCACCTTGTACGATTCCGCCAAAGCCGCTACCTGCTCATCCCACATCCTGTTGTCCAGATTGAACCCGTGAATCAACAGAAGCGGCTCGCCTTCCCCAGCCATTTCGTAGTAAAACCGCGTTCCATTCGCTTCCAGAAAGCCTGAATCGACTGCTTGTCCAGTTTCCATATTTTTCACCTCTCCTTCCGTCTACTATCTCATCTCTGCTTCTTGTTTGTCCAACCAACGCTGCACAAGCAGAGCTTTCGCAAGCAACCGCTTGCTGCTTTACAGTAGAAACAAAAAAACCGAGACGGGATTTCTCCCAGCCTCGGTCTTCGTTGTTACCTGCCGCTCTTCATCTCTGTCCAGTAGCGGTCGTATTCTTGCAGCGTATCGCCGACGTCGACCAGCCACTCGGCGCGGTCGATGTCCGCTTTGTCCAGGAAGATCATCTTGTTGGAACGGTATTCTTCGCTGTGCAGCGGGTATGCTTGCTCGTTCGGGTTGCTGTAGCCGATGGATTCGTAGTTTTTCACGCTGACCTCAGGGTCCATCAGGTAGTTGATGAACTTCTCGGCCAAGTCTTTGTGCTTGGCTCCTTTTGGAATCGCCAGCGTGTCCGCCCAGATCGTTGCGCCCTCTTTTGGAATGACGTACTCCACATCCGGGTTTTGGCCGTTGATGATCGCAGCGTCGCCAGACCAGACCGTACCGATCCACGCTTCCTCCGCGATCATTTTTTGCTTGATGTTGTCCGTATCAAAAGCCATGACGCCCGGCAACATTTTTTTCAGGTCCGCGAACGATTTTTCCAACTCGTCCTTGTTTGTTGTGCTGTTGGAAAAGCCGTTTTTAATCAAAGCCATCCCCATGACTTCACGCGGGTCGTTCAGCATGATGACGCGGCCTTTGTACGCTTCGTTCCACAGATCGCTCCAGCTTGTCGGGGTTTCTTTGACGTACTTCTTGTTATAGGCAATCCCGGTAATGCCCCACGTGTAGACGAGCGAGTACTTGTTCTCCTTGTCAAAAGGAGGCGTCTTGAACGTGGACACGATGTTTTTCATGTTCGGGATGTTCTCTTTGTTCAGCTCTTCCAACAGGCCGAGCTGAATCATGGTCGCGACCATGTAATCGGACGGCTGGATCAGGTCGTAGCCCGAGGCGCCCGCCTGGATTTTCGCCAGCATTTCCTCGTTGCTGCCGTAGATGTCGTAGTTGACCTTGACGTTGTACTTCTGCTCAAAATCTTTAATGACGTCGAGGTCGAAGTTGTCGGCCCAGGAGTAGATGTTCAATACTTGCTGTTCTTGCTCGGACGATGAGCAGCCGACTGCTGTCACCGCGAGGACGGCGGTCAGGGCGCCGATCATCATGGACTTGAAACGTTTCATTTTTTCTTCTCAACCTCCAAATCGGTATGGGATGTTTTTTTCGGTCGACTAAAAATGAATCTGACCGTTTTTGGAATCCTTGCGGCGGAACAGCTCGGCGATGATGACCAAAAGCACTGTGCTTACGATCAGCAGCGTCGAAAGCGCATTGACTTCCGGCGACACGCCTCGCTTCACCAAACCGTAAATGTATAGCGGCAAGGTGGTCGAATTCGGACCAGCCACGAAGAACGAAATAATGAAATCATCCAGCGATAGCGTAAACGACATTAAAAAGCCGGCGACGATCCCAGGCATAATCAAGGGCAGCGTCACATGGCGCAGCGTCTCCCACGGGGTCGCGCCCAAATCTTGTGCGGCCTCCTCCAGCTCCTTGCCCATATCGGCGAGGCGGGCGGAGATGATGACCATCACGTACGGCATGGAAAACGTCACGTGCGCCATAATCAGGGTCCATTTGCCAAGCTCGATGTGCGCTTGGCTGAACAAAACCAATAGGGCCAGTCCCATCATGATCTCGGGAATGACGATCGGCAAGTAAATCAGCCCGTTGACGATGTTGCGCCAGCGCAAGGAATAATGCTTGATCGCAAGCGATGCGGCCGTGCCGAGAACAGTCGCCAGCACGCTGCTGATGACGCCGATCGACAGGCTGTTCATCAAGGCCTGCATCACCTGTCGGTTGTCAAACAACGATACATACCACTTCCAGGTGAATCCGTTCCACGTCGCATTGATGCGCGAATCGTTGAACGAGTAGAGCACGAGAATGGCAATCGGCAAGTACAAAAAGACGAGCATCAGCCAGGAGTAGCCGGTCAGCGTATGTCTGCGCCATGTTTTCATGCTGCTCCCTCCTTCGCTTCGCCCGCTTTGACCGCGCGGAAGTAGAGAAGAATGAGAAGCATCGACAGAAGCATCAGCACGATGGACAGCGCCGAGCCAAACGGCCAGTCACGCGCCGAGAGAAACTGGTTCTGGATGACGTTTCCGATCAGGGCTGACTTCGCTCCGCCCATCACATCCGGGACGACGAACATCCCGATGGAGGAGACGAACACGAGAATTGATCCGGTGACGACGCCTGTTTTGGTCATCGGCAACGTCACTTGCCAGAACGCTTTCCACGGAGTCGCCCCGAGGTCGTAAGCGGCTTCCAGCTTGCGGCGGTCCATCTGCTCCAGCGACACGTAAATCGGCAGCACCATGAACGGCAAAAGCGTGTACACCATGCCGAGCAGCACCGAGCCGGAATTGTACAACAGCGGCAACGGTTCCGTGATAAGCCCCAGCGACTGCAAAATCGTATTGACGACGCCTTGCGAGCGCAGGATGATGACCCAGGCGTAGGACCGGACGAGGAAGTTGATCCAGAACGGAATCATCACCAAGAGCAGCCAAATTTGCTGCGAAGACTTTTCCAGCCGGGAGATGTAGTACGCGAGCGGATAGCCGCAGACGATCGACAAAAACGTCGTCAGGATGGCGACCACCAGCGTGTCCGCGAAAATTTGCCCGTACAAAGGGTCCAGGATGCGAATGTAATTGTTCAGCGTAAACTCATAGACAACTTGCCCGTATGTGCCTCTTTTTAAAAACGATAACAGCGCAATCAGGAGCATGGGCAGGACGAAAAGCACACCCATCCACAAAAGGGCGGGTGCCGCGAGCAGTTTTACCGGCTTTTTGTTCAACAAGTCAGGATCACCTCGTCCGTCTGCGCCCAACCAAGAGCTACCCGATCTCCCACCTTCCAGTCCAGGCCGTCGCCCGCATACTGATGCGCCATTACCGTCATGTCCTGGCTGTCCAGGCGGATAAACACTTTGCGCAGGTTGCCGAGGAATACCGCGTCGGTAATCGTCCCCTGCTTCTTGTGCTTCTCAGGCTCCGTATGCGGCTGATACAGCTTGATCTTTTCCGGACGGACCGCTGTGTTCGTGCCGTTTTCGCGGAAAATGTTGTTCTCGCCGATAAACGTAGCGACAAACAGCGTTTGCGGATGGTTGTAAATCTCTGCCGGGGAAGCAATCTGCTCGATCCGTCCCTTGTTCATGACCGCGATCCGGTCTGACATCGCCATCGCTTCTTCCTGGTCATGGGTGACGTAGATGAACGTGATCCCGAGGTTTTTTTGCAGGTTTTTCAGCTCCAACTGCAAGCTTTTGCGCAACTGGTAGTCCAAGGCGCCAAGTGGCTCGTCCAACAACAGGACGCGCGGATTGTTGATAATCGCCCGGGCGATCGCTACCCGCTGCTGCTGTCCGCCAGAGAGCTGCTTCGGCGTGCGCTTTCTCAGCTCGGTCAGTTGCACGTACTGCAACACTTCCTCCAGGCGCTTCTTTTGCTCACTGGCACTTACCTTTTTCATTTTCAATCCGAACAAAATGTTTTGCTCGACAGTCATGTGCGGAAACAAGGCGTATTGCTGGAACACCATGTTCATGTCCCGTTGGTAAGGAGGCACATGGGTGAGCGGCTTCTCGTCGAGAAAAATCTCCCCGGAGGTCGGCTCCTCAAATCCAGCAATCATCCGCAAAAGCGTCGTCTTGCCACAGCCGCTCGGGCCGAGCAACGTCAAAAACTCCCCTTCTTCAATGGAGAGAGAAAAAGAGGGGACGACGATGGAACCGTGAAAGCTTTTTTCAATTGAATCCAGATGAATAATCGTTTTCATTCTGTCATCTCACCATATGTCATTATACTCATAGCAATCTAGGTAACTATATCGTGTTAGCTGGTTTTTGTAAACAGTTTCACCCGCATTGGCCCCTGATTTTTTTTGCAGATCGTCCTCCAGACAAAACCGAACAAAAACAAGACGGAGCAGCACCAATGTTCTCTGCTCCGTCGCCTGTTCGGACTGCCCGCTGCCCGCTACAGCGAAGGCGATTTTGGCGTGCGCCCAACCTGTGCTGCGCGCTGTTTGTTCCCTAGGAAATTGGTCCCGACTACGCCCAAAATAATCATGAGAGCGCCGAGCAGGTGGTAGTAGGCGAGCTGTTCTTGCAGGAAAAGCGCGCCAGCCGCAATCGTCACGATCGTAGACAGGTTGTTGAATACACTCATTTTTGACGCTTCCATTTTCGAGAGGGCAAAATTCGTCATGAACGACGTCACCAACGAAGACAGCACCCCCAAGTACAAGATTGCGATGACGAACGGCGAATGGCTGAACGGCACGAAAAAGGCGGACAGCGTTCCTTCCGAGCCGTGCCGGATCAAAGCCAGCGCATTAAATGACACAAAACCGATAACCGAAACCATATACGTTACGTCTATATAATGGAAGGCTTTTGTCATCTTCTTGGCGAGCACGCTATACCCGGCCAGCGAAAGAGCCGACAGCAGGATCAAAACCGTCCCGATGCTGTCGCCCATCCCCACCCCCGCTCCTTTCATCGCGAAAATGAACACGACGCCCGCGACAGACAGGAGCGTGGACAGCTTTTGCAGCCAGGTCGACGTCTCTTTCAGAAACAAGGCGGCCATTATCATCGTGAAGATCGGCACTGTCGCCGTAATAATGCCCGCCTCCGACGATGTCGTGTAGACCAGCCCGAACGTCTGCAGCCCGAAAAAGAGCGCCGGATAGAGCAAGGCAAGCGGCAGAATGGACAACATATCCCGCGGCTTGATCGACAGCCGAATCCAGCCGCACACAAGCGGAATCGAAGCTGCGACAAGCGCCACCGTAAAGCGGTGCGCCATCGTATCAAGCGGACTTGCTGCCGTGAGCGCCATTTTGACGAAAAGAAAAGACAGGCCGACGATCAGGGCATTCAGCAGGGCAGCCAGTATCGCTTTTGGTTGATCTTTCAAACAAATCTCTCCTCAATCGTTGCATATGCAACTGTTCTTCTTGCTTTCATAGTAATGTGGCGCCAATCGTGCTACAATGCAAAAAAAGCCGATCTGTACCGATACACAATCTCGCAAGCCTCGCCTACCAGGACGGAGACAAGCTGCCCTCCATCCGCGAGCTGTCTGCCCGGTATCAATGCAGCAAAAGCACTGTCATTTCGGCTTTGAACGAACTGGAAAAGCGTCACCTCATCTACTCGGTAGACCGCAGCGGCTTTTACGTCGTGAAATAAGAGCGGGAAGCCGAGCAAAAGGATACAGACATCATCGACTTTGCCACCTCTGCCCCTGATCCGGACGTGTTTCCCTATCTCGACTTCCAGCACTGTATCAATAAAGCGATTGAGACGTACCGCAACGATCTGTTTCTGTACGGCACTCCCAAAGGCTTGCCGACGCTGATCCCCGTGATCGCCAGGCACCTCGCGAACCATCAGGTGTTTGCCAAGCCTGCGAACATGTTCATCACGGCAGGCGTTCAGCAGGCGCTGTCCATCTTGTGTACGATCCCGTTTCCGAACGGCCGGGAAACCGTGCTGATCGAGCAGCCAAGCTACCACCTGTTTATCGAATATGTGCAGTTACACAAGCTTCCGGTAAAAGGCATCCGGCGAACGGCGCAAGGGATTGATCTGGACGAGTTGGAACGACTGTTTCGTACAGAAAAGATCAAATTTTTTTACACGATGCCGCGCTTCCACAGCCCGCTCGGAACGACGTACAGCCGCAAAGAAAAACAGCGGATTGCCGAGCTGGCGCAGCAATACGACGTCTACATCGTGGAAGACGACCATATGGCGGATCTGGAGCACGACAGCAAGGCAGACCCGCTGTTCGCCTACGACCGCTTCGGCCGCACGATTTATTTGAAAAGCTATTCCAAGATTCCCAGAGAAAATATATTGAAGCTAGACGTATCCAACGTCAAGGAAGAAGCGGTTGAAAAAGGAATCAATCAGTTGATGGCGGTATTGCATGCGATGCGGTTATAATGAAGAAAGGTAAAAATCCGGCGCGAGCTTGATTGGCGGTTCGCAACATGACTCTACCCATTTTTTCCGCCGCAGCAGGCGGATTTTGAGAGATGGACAAAGGAGAATGAAATGGTTCAGAACGTTTTAGATTTTTTGATGGAATACGGCATTTGGGGAGTCGTCATCCATTCTTTTGCAGACGCCATCATCTTCCCCGTTCCCGTGTTCTTTCTGCAGGTTTCATTAAGCCTGATCGATCCATCCTCGGGTTTATGGATTGCTACGGCAGGATATATCGCCTGTCTGCTTGGAACACCAGTCGGTTACTATCTCGGCAAACTCTTGGGTCACTCTGTCCTGTACAAACTGCTCAAAAAAGAATGGATTGACTCGGCGACGGAGATGTTTCAAAAACGGGGCGAAGTCGCCATTTTTGTCGGCTCGTTTACGCCGATCCCGTTCAAAGTGTTTACGATCTTGTCCGGCTGTCTGAACTACCCGCTCTGGAAGCTGATTGGCTACGCGGCCATCGGAAGGGCTGTCAAATTTTACGTCGTCGGCTTCCTGTTTTATTATTATGGGCGGATGGCGGAAAACATGGTCGGTCATGTCTCCTTGTACGTGTTTTTGCTGATGATCCCGATTTTGTTGATAGGACTCCTGGTGCGAAAAATTCGGGCAAAAAGACAACTGCTGCATACGGTGAACAAGCAAGCGGGAAATGACTGAATCGTCCGCAAGCAAAAAAGAACCCCCCGGCAAAAGAGGCCACTGAAAAAGTCTTTACTTACAAAGAAGGTACAGTCCCCTCATTTTTGAGGCGGCTGTACCTTTTTCTATGTATACTTAAAGCATCACGGCGAAAGGGTTGAAGCCCCATGTTCCAGCCACAGATCTCATTTGCGTTTAGTCCCTACACCGCACTCTATGACCTTGTTGTCCCTAAAGATAACATGTTGCGCCAAATCAATGAACTTGTGGATTTCTCCTTTATATATGACGAATAAAAGGGAAATGCAGTATCAAAAAAGCGACACCTGCCAGGAAAAACGGAACAGGTGTCGCTTATTTTTTTACAAAAATCTCAAGTCACCGGCAAAACCTAAGTTCTTCAGTGGCCTCGGCAAAAGGGGTTCTTCTCGTTTCGGGACCTGCCGTCTGGCGGGTCTTTATGCTTTTTTCACGCGAATGCGGTCTTCCTCGACATCGACTACGATCGAGCGCACATCCGCTTCCTCCATCACCAGGTCGGCGATGCCGTCCTCTACGTACTGCGAAATGACACGGCGCAGCGGACGCGCCCCGAATGCGGGGTTGTAGCCCAGCTCTGCCAGCTTTTCCTTGGCGGCGTCTGTAACGGCAAGCTCCATGCCTTGCTCTTTCAGATTTGCCATGACATCTTGCAGCAGCAGCTCGACGATTTTGACCAGATCGTGTTTTTCCAGATGAGCGAAAGAAATGATCGAGTCGAAGCGGTTCAAAAATTCCGGCTTGAAGTACGCGCCCAGCGAGTCGAGCACGGTGCCAGGCTTAGGCGACTCTGCTCCGAAGCCGACGGAGATTTTGCGCTCGGTCACACCCGCGTTGCTCGTCGCGATAATGACGGTTTCCTTGAAGTTCACGGTGCGGCCCTGGCTGTCTGTCAAGCGGCCGTCCTCCAAAATTTGCAGGAACATGTGCATGACGTCAGGGTGTGCCTTTTCAATCTCATCGAGCAAAATGATGCTGTACGGGTTGCGGCGCACGCGCTCGGTCAACTGCCCTGCTTCCTCGTGGCCCACATACCCTGGTGGCGAACCGATCAGCTTGGAGACGGAATGCTTCTCCATGTACTCGCTCATGTCAAGACGGATCATCGAATCGCGCGTACCGAACAGCTCCTCGGCGAGCGCCTTGGACAGCTCGGTTTTCCCTACGCCAGTCGGCCCGACGAACAGGAAGGAGGCAATCGGTCTGTTTTTCGGCTTCAGTCCGGCGCGGCTGCGGCGAATCGCCTTGGCGACCTGTTTGACGGCTTCGGACTGGCCGATCACTTTGGCTTCGAGATGCGCCGCCAAATTTTTCATCCGCTCTTGCTCGTCGCTTTGCAGCTTGCGGACCGGAATGCCTGTCTTTTGCTCGATCATCTCCTGAATGTCTGCCACTTCGACCTGCACGCGATTGGCCGCTCCATCCAGTTGATCGAGCTTGGCGAGAATTTCTGCTTCCTCGTCGCGCAGGCGGGCTGCTTGCTCGTAGTTTTCTTGCTCGGTCGCGGCTTTTTTCTCCTGGTTGATTTGCGCCAGCCGCTCATGCAGGTGGGCGGTGTCTGCCCCGGACGAACGCAGGTTCAGGCGCGAGCCCGCTTCATCCATCAGGTCAATCGCCTTGTCAGGCAGGAAACGGTCCTGAATGTAGCGGTGCGAGTATTCCACGCAAGCCCGGATCACGTCGTCGGAGTAGGAGACTTGGTGGAACGCCTCGTACTTCGGACGCAGCCCTTGCAAAATTTCGATGGCGGCTTCCACTGTTGGCTCTTTGACCATCACTGGCTGCAGGCGGCGCTCCAGCGCAGCGTCTTTTTCGATGATGCGGTACTCTTTCAATGTGGTAGCCCCGATCAACTGCAGCTCGCCGCGCGCCAGGGCAGGCTTGAGGATGTTGCCTGCGTCCATGGAGCCTTCCGCAGAGCCAGCGCCTACCAGCAGGTGAATTTCATCGACGAACAAAATGACGTTTTTACGCGCTTGCAGCTCGGCGATGACTTGCTTCATCTTTTCCTCGAACTGCCCGCGAATCCCTGTGCCCGCTACCAGCGAAGCGACGTCCAGCACGTACACCTGCTTGTTTTTCAGCTTGGCAGGCACTTGCCCTTCGGTAATGCGCAGCGCCAGTCCTTCCGCAATCGCCGTCTTCCCTACCCCTGGCTCCCCGATCAGAACCGGGTTGTTTTTGTTGCGGCGGTTCAAAATCTCGATGACGCGCTCGATTTCCTGGTCGCGTCCGATCACCGGATCGATCAGCCCGGCGCGCGCCGCATCGTTCAAATTGCGGCCCAGCTCGTCGAGAATGCCGCCGCGGTCCGGTGCTTGCGGCTCTTGCGCTTTAGGCTTGCCGCCCTTCGCTTGCGCCTGGGCGAAGCCTTGCAGGAACTCGTCCAGACCGGAGAAGGAGGAAAACGGAGTGAAGCCCATGCCCATGCCGATTCCCATTTTGCTGCCCAGCTTGGCGTGGCATTCCTTGCAAAGCTGGTAGGCTTGCCGGTTGTTTTGCACTTGTATATGAACGGAAACAGTTGCTTGTCGTTGTTTGCAGATTTCGCATTGCATGTTTTCATACCCCCAAAATGTTTATTTTGGAATGTTGACGTGCACGTTTTGATTCCCGGAAGGTTCAGTGTCGTTTGACCTTCTCTGACCTTCGATGACTTTATTATAGTTTGACCTTCTTTGACTTTCAAGAGGGTTTCTTTGGATTTTGCACATAAGCTTGGGAAAAGCTAAGCAGGACGCAGGTTCGCTATTGCCTCGCCGAAAAACCCTTCCTATAATGATCTTGAGATTCGTAAAAGTCAGGGGGCTTTCACTTGAACACACTCGCGTATGGACTCCTGGGGCTGGTCGCCCGCACGCCCAGTTCTGGCTACGATTTGATGCTCCAGCTTCAACCATTTTGGCAGGCCAAGCACAGCCAGATTTACCCGCTGCTGGCCAAGCTGGAACAGGAGGGCTACCTGGAGTTCACTCGCATCCACCAGACGGATCGTCCTGATAAAAAAGTGTATTCGATTACAGAAAAAGGGCAGATCGCGCTGCAAGTCTGGCTCAGTGAGCCGGCAGCAGAGCCTGTCGTCCGGGACGAGCTGGTCCTGAAAACGTACTGCCTCGGGCTCGCTGATGAAAATGCCGCTGCGACGATGTTTGTCGAGCGCATCCAGCAATGCCGCGAGCATCTGGACATGTACGAGCACTACATTCAGGAGTACCAGGCTGATGCTGTCGACCATCCCCACCCGCCCGACCACCCGGACCATCCGGCGTTTGGCGAGTACATTTTGCTCTCGTGGGGAGCGCGGCGGATGAAAGAAGACATCGCCTGGTGCGAATGGGTTCTGGAGCTGTTGCAAAAGCGCGGATAACGAACAAGGAAAAGCAAAAAGCAAACGAGCCTTTGGAACTGTTCGCTCCAAAAACCGTTTGCTTTTTCGTTTGGTCTGCATGAATTGTGGTTTCCTTAAAACGCGTGCGCCTCTACTTCCGCAAGCGTCGGGAGGGACGGCTGCGCCCCGCGTCTGGTCACGACGATCGCCGCCACTCTGCTGGCGAATGCCGCCGCTTCTGCTTCCGGCATCCCTTTGGCGATCCCGACGGCAAAAGCCGCGGTAAACGAATCGCCAGCCGCCGTCGTGTCCACAGGCTCTACCCGGCAAGCAGGGACGTGCGTCGCCCCGTCTGGGGTCACCAGCAGAGCGCCTTTTTCGCCCAGCGTCACGATAACCCGCTTGGGCCCGCTTGCCAAGAGCTTTTTCGCCGCCGCCTCGACTTCTGAAAGCGTAGCAGTCGGCATGCCGCTCAAGCTCGCAAGCTCTGTCTCGTTTGGCGTCAACGTGTGGACGTACTGCAGCAGCTCAGGTGACAGCGCCTGCGCCGGAGCCGGATTCAAAATAACCAGCTTGCCGAGTCCGGACGCCTTTTTCACGACGTACTCCACTACGGGAAGCGGAATTTCCAGTTGCAGCAGCACGACGTCGCTCTCCACAAGAATGGACAGGTTCTGCTCGATGTGCTCCACGCTCATTTGCGCATTGGCTCCCGGGACGAGCACAATGTTGTTTTCCCCGTCATCGCTCACATTGATAAAAGCCATGCCCGTCGTCCCCGAGCGTTTGATTCCTTCCACGTGAACGCGCGCCTCTGTCAAGCTGTTCAGCATCTTGCTCCCGTTCTCGTCTTCGCCCACCATCCCGATCATGGAAACGTGTGCGCCGAGACGCGCGGCGGCCACTGCCTGATTGGCCCCTTTGCCGCCTGGAATCAGCCGGAAGTCATGACTGGAAATCGTTTCTCCTGCCTTGGGCAGATGGTGGACGTGGGAGACGAGATCCATATTGATGCTTCCTACTACTGCGATTTTCACAACGTGCTACCTCCCCTGTCTCTTCGTGCTCGCTTTTTCCCCACCCATGATAACATCACCATTTGCTGGCTTCAATAAAGACTGCCAGTAGCCCATTTACGCGCTGGTGCGTCGTTGCAAACGTTGTCGGTATCCTGGCCGCTTCTAGTGCAGCGTCGGCCACACGTTTTCGTCATGTTCGTCCAGCACCGCCTCAATCTGGTCACCCTTGAGCACGGCGATGTAGCCGCGCGGCAGCGCCAACGCCTGCAAAAGAGACGGACGGCGTTTTAGCAGTTGGAAAATGTAGTACGATTCCAGCCCGTCGCTGTCCACCTCGCCCTGTACAGGCCCGAGATACCAGCCGGAGTCGCCTGCTTCTGCTTGTTCGGCGCGCTGCAAATAGACGTGCTCCTCTTCTAGCGCCCCTTTTGCCACTACGATCTTGTCCTGGAACAGCGCGGTTTCTCCTGCGAGCTGCAACGTTTGCAGACAGTGGTTTTGCGCCATCTGGACGTAGAGGGACACGGACAAGTCGCGGTTTGTTTCTGTAAACGGATTCGTGTCGTAGTCCGGTGCGACAATTTCCATTTGTCCTTCGTGTCCCTCTCGTTCATTGACAATTAAAATTGTCCAGCCTACTTGAATTTTCGCGCCGTTTCGCAGCGGCCCGCTCTCGTTTTCCACATCCGCAAACAGATCGAGCAAAAAATCGGCCTGCTTTTCCAGAAACTCCCGGCAGGTCACGACGAAGGTTCTGTTGCCGATCTGTTTGGTGCGTTGACAGAGGGGCGACTGCTCTTTGATCGGGGAGTCGCTATGGCTCATCGGTACCATCCTTTCTCATTCGCCCGCTTGGGCCGACAAAATCGTTGCTGGAGCGGAATTGGTTGACTCGTTGGCAATAGGGTACCACGAATGCCCAGGCAGCGCAGCCTTTTCCCCCTGGGACCAAAGCAGGAAAAAAGCTGCCCGGTAGCGTCTGCCTTCCGAAAAAAAGAAGAGGGATGCTCCCTGCTGTCCTGCTTTTTTTAGCACGCACAGCGGAGCCATCCCTCTCAAGACGCATTGTCGCTCTTCATTTCCCGAGGTTGCGGGCGTTTATTTTTGCGTGAACGGCGCTGCCAGCAGTTGCGCCAGCTTGCTTGCATTCGGCTCGACCATGCAACTGAAGTGGTTTCCTGCGATCGTCGTCACTTCCAGCTCGCCCAGGCACACATCTTGCCAGAACGCAAGAGTCGTATCATCCGTGCGCGGCAGGAACAAGAACGGCTCGCTCGCCAACAGGAAGCGGATGTCGCCCATGTACGGCAGCGGCGTATAACGGGCGGCCTTGAAGCTTTGGCGGAACACCTGGCACAAGCCTTCCGCCATCTCGATCGGCATCTCTTCCCCGGTTGCCTTGGCTTTCGCGCAGACGTAAGCCGCGAAGCGCTCCCGTTTGCTGACAGCCGCCATGTTGCGGAACAGCTCTCCGACCCGATCCAGCCCCGCGTCTCCGCCGATGGTCACGGCGGCGCCTTGCGGGATGCAGTCCCCATGCTGTTCAACCAGCTTCATGACGCCGCGCGCCAGGTCATTTTCATCGACCTGCCCAAAGCCTGCCTGCGCCAGCGTGATGTTCAGGTTGGGCACAAACAGCGTTTCGACGAGCAGATCGTCATCCACTTCGGTGAAGATCGGCGGAATGTCGATCAGCACGAGATCGACGACCTGAATCCCTCGCTCCATCAGTCGTCTGGCGACCTCGACGGCAATCAGGCCGCCGAGGGAGTAGCCGATCAACTGCATTTCGCTGTGGCCGCCTGCCAGCAGGCATTCGGCGTAGTCGTCAGCCACAGTCTCGATCAGCTCGGACGGCTCCAGTGAGCAGTATTTTTCCATATCGGCAATTGCCACCCCTACGATGCTGCCCGTTTTTTGCGCTTGGAGGTGCAAAAGCAGAGGCCGGAAAATGTCCATCGTGCCCAAAACGGCGTGGAACACGACGCGGAGCGGCCCTTCCTGCGCGCTGCCGTACGGAATCAGCACGGCATTGCTGGAGCCGTCCTGCTTGCCGGGCCACACAGCTACGCTCTCGCGCTCCGTAACTTGTCTGCGCGAGCGGATGAACTCGGCCAGATCGGCGACTGTCGGGTAGTTCAGCATTTGCCGCAGCAGGGCGTCGAACGGAATCGCTTCGTGCTCCGGGTCCTCCGCCAGCTTGTCGCGCAGCTTTCCTGCCACCTGCGCCATGATGAGCGAGTCGGCGCCATGTTCGTAAAAGCTTTGCGACTTGCCGATGCCAGCCAGGCCGAGCGCTTCCGCCCACAGCCGGGCAAGCTCTGTTTCCAGCGCGTCCAGTCCTTCCTCGACGAAAGCCGCCGCCACCTGTGTCCCGTTGGCAGCAGGACGCCATTTTGCCAAGGTGCGCCGGTCTACCTTGCCGTTTCCGGTCAACGGCAGCGCATCGACTACTTGCAAGTGCTGAGGCAGCATGTAGGCAGGCACCTGTCCGGCCAAAAACGCTTCCAGCTCCGTCGCCTCCACTGCCAGGCGCTCCTGCTTCATCCGTTTGGCAAACAGGTGGAACCCGAGCGCGGTCAGCTTGTCGTCCTCTTGCGGCAGCAGCAGCAGCGGCTCGTTTTCCTCTTCCTGAAGCTGGCGCAGCCAGTCGTGGCGATCGAGGTAGGACGTCTCCAGGCGCAGCTCGTCTCCCGGCTCCATCATCATGAACGCCTGCGAGGCCAAAATCCACAAATGCTCGATAGTCGGCTCGGTGAAGACGAACCAGCCGCCCGGGCGAATCAGCTCCCGCAGCCTGCGCATGCTCGCCGGGATGTCGCGGGCATTTTCCAGTACCCCGGCTGCCAGCACGACGTCGAAGCTGTTCGGCGCAAAGCCTTGGGCGCGGTAGTCCTGGTCGACGTCAAAGACTCCGAAGCTTACGTGCGGATACTGGGCAAAGCGCTGTTTGGCGCCCGGAATGAAAAACGGGGCCACATCGGTAAAGACGTATTCGATCGGGTAGCCTTCGAGCGCCTTGAGGACATGTCCTGTCGTCGCTCCGGTTCCGGCTCCGACCTCCAAAATCCGCAGCGGCTTGCTCCCTTGCTTTTCGGCGATGCGCTGTAAAAGCAGGCACATGCATTTGTTCAGGTAGTTCGCCATGATGTGCTCGATATACAGCGTATGGACGTGGTCGAATTTGCCCTCCGGGAACAGGAGCGCTACCGGGTCCTCCTGGCCGCCGAGCAGCTCCGGCAGCTTCTCGGCGTTTTTGCGGACGTAGGCGGTAAATCCTGCCGTCCCCAGCATGTTCGTCCAGATCGCCTCTGCCTCTGTCCAGTTCTCGCGGACAAGCTCGTCATCTACGGCAAGCTCGCTGCGGTACTGCCCTTTCGCCTGCTCGGTCAGCATGCCCGCTTCGGCGAGCTTCGCCACCCAGCGCCGCGCCAGCCAGTGGTATTTCGGCAGGATGCTCCCCGCTTGCAGCACTTCTTCCAGCGATTGCGCCTGGCCTTTTGCAAAAAATCCGAGCGTTTGCAGCGCGCGCAGCATCGAATGGAGCACGGCCCGATCCAGGCTGGCCATCGCTTCTTCGATTTGCCGGGCGCTGATGTGCGCCGCGATCTCCCCTGCCGCCTCGCCGATACCGCTCGTCAGTTGCGCAAATTCGGCCGCTTCGGCTGTGCGGTCACGGTCCTTTTTGCGGGCCGTCTCCACGATTCCGAGCAAAGCCGGCTCGTCGCTCGCCTCATCCAGCACGACGCCTGCTGCGGCTACTGCCGGATGCTTGAGTAGCGCTGATTCGATTTCCCCCAGCTCGATGCGGTGGCCGCGAATTTTGACCTGGTTGTCTTCGCGGCCCAAAAACTCGATTTCGCCGCCCGGCGTATAGCGGCCCAAATCTCCTGTGCGATAGAGCCGCTGTCCATCTGCCGGATGCAGGAAAAAGCGCTCTGCCGACAGCTTCTCGTCGCCCACGTACCCTTGGGCCAGGCCGTGTCCGGTAATGTACAGCTCGCCCGTTACCCACACGGGGCAATCGCGCAGTTGCGAGTCGAGCACCCGGAAGCCCTGGTTGGCGAGAGGACGTCCGTACGGGATGCTGCGCCAGTTTGGCAAAAGTCCTTTGTACAGATGGTAAATAGACCAGATCGCCGCTTCCGTGGCACCGCCCATGCTGACCGTCTGGGCAAACGGCAGACGTTTTGCCATCTGATCGGGCAGCGTCAGCGGAATCCAGTCGCCGGAGAGCAGCGCCAGACGCAAGCTGGACAGGCACACTTCCGGGATGCCGTCCAAATAGGTGACGAGCATCTCCTCGATCCGGTCGTGGCCGATGTACTGCGCAAGCGTCGTATCCAGGTGCGAGTAGGCTCCGGCTACAAACAGGTTGCCGAGCAGCAAGTTGAGGAACACTTTGTCGGTGAAGACGATCCGCGCCATTTCGCGCATCGTTACAGAGGTCGAACGCTCGCGCAGCTCTTGCTTGAACAGGTGCATGAACACGACCAGGACGGCCGCGTACACCGCTTCCCCATTCCTGTTTTTGGTCTGTCGTGTTATCTTCAGTATATTGATCCGACAGAGGGTAAAAAGGGTAAGCTTTGCGTGAGTTCTGTCACCTTTTTGCACAGGAAGGGGGGCTTTGTACGTTACCGTTCTTTATTTTTTAAAGCTGCGCCAGTTTTTTCAACAAGAAGCAACGGCAAAGCCGTTCCCCGTCACGATTGAAAAGCTGAGCGGGCTTTGGCACTGCACGCCTCGCAACGCCAAGCTGATCGTGCGCAAGCTGGCTGAATTAAACTGGATCGAGTGGCAGTCCGGCCGCGGCCGTGGCCATGCCTCCGTCCTGACGTTTGTCGCCGATGCCGATGCGATTTTGCTGCAGGAAGGGAAGCAGCGCATGGAGCAAGGCGACGTCAAGGAAGCGATGGAACTATTGAACCGCTTCGGCAAGCCTGCCGTCAAAGAACAGTTCATGGAATGGCTGTCAGCAGGACTCGGGTATTGCACGTTGAACGAGGCGAACCGCTATCAGGACGTGTTGCGCTTCCCCGTCTACCGCACGATTGTCACGCTGGACCCCGGAAAGCTGTATTACCACTTCGACGCGCATTTGGTCGGACAGTTGTTCAATACGCTCGTTCAGTACGACGCGGACAGCCGTGCGATTCATCCGAGCACTCGCCCATTCCTGGGAGCACAGCGCCGACCACCGGGAATGGACGTTTCACTTGAAGAAAAACATCCTTTTTCATCACGGCCGGGAGCTGTCCGCGCGCGATGTCGTGTTTTCCCTGGAACGGCTGCGCGCAAACCCGGACTTGTACGAAGCGAGCTGGATGTTCCGGGGAATCGAACAGATCGGGGCGGTCGATGCCAGAACGGTGCGGATCGTGCTGCAGGAGCCGAATTACTTGTTTTTGCGCCTGCTTGCGGCCCCTCCTGCCAGCATCGTTCCAGAGGAGATCGTCCAGGAGGCGGCGGAGACGTTTGGGAAAAATCCGGTTGGCACCGGCCCGTTCCAACTGGTCCGCCTCGACGAAGAGATTTGTATTTTGGAGGCGTTCCCGGCTCATTTTCAGGGCAGACCGCAGCTCGACCGCGTGGAAATTCTGCTGTTCCCCGACCTGGAAACAGGCAGCCTGCGGGAGCCGGACTGGACCGCTGTCATGATGTCGCACGAAGCGGCGGCGAAGGCGGAGGCATTGCGGGAGGCAGCCGTTCGCGCCAGCAGCGACTGGTGTGATCTGGAGACGCTGTTTTCCTGCTGCAACCTGCTCATCTTCAACCAGCGGCTGACAGGCCCGCAAAACCACCCGAAGTTTCGCCAGGCGCTCGATCTGTTGATCGATCGCGAGCTGATGGTGGCGGAATTGGGCGGAGATCGCATCTATCCGGCCAAAGGCTTTCGCCCGTACTCCCCCGCTCTGGCGACTTTGGCTGCGGACAGCGCTCCCCGTCAAAATCGCGCGGACATTGCCGCATTGCTGGCAGAAAGCGGTTATCAGGGAGAGACTTTGCGGCTCGTGACGACATCCTACCATGAGCCGGACGCCCGCTGGATTCAGGCGCGCTGCCAGTCCTGCGGCATCCCGGTCGAAGTCGCCATCCGCGAACCGTTCGAATTTGCGGACCACGGGACTCTGCCCGCGCATGACTGTCTGCTTTTCGGAAATGCTTTAGACCAGGATGAAATCAGTGAACTAGAAATGTACATGCAAAAAAACTACTTCCTGCCCGCCTTCGATGCCGCCCTGGCCGAGACGATCGACAAAGAGCTGTCTGCCCTCTTCCGGGAGGCTGACGAGTCTGTGCGGCGGCAACAGCCCGCACGAGTGGAAGCGAAGCGCTCATCAAGGAACACCATGCCGTGCTGTATCTCGTGCAGAAAAAAACGCAAACCTCCTATCACAAATCGGTTCGCGGCGTCTCCATCCATCCGTCCGGCTGGCTCGACTTTCAAAAAATCTGGTTTGGCCCCAATGCCTTGCAGCCAACAAAAGCGTAAGCGTCGTCCCCCAAGCAAAAAGCAGTCCGAGCTGTGAAGCTGACAGCTCGAACTGCTTTTTTTCACCCTTGCCTTTTCAATTGGAGCGCGCGTACACGTTCTTTCCGGCAACGAATGTCATCGCCACGTCAAAATTTTCATCCAGCACCGCAATGTCCGCATCGTAGCCGGCTGCCAGGCGGCCTTTTCGCTCGCCGTAGCCGAGAATCGAGGCAGGCGTATGGGAGGCCATCTCTACCGCTTCCGGCAGCGGCACGCCGCTGAGCGTCACCATGTTGCCGACTGCCCTGTTCAACGTCAGGATGCTTCCAGCGAGCGTCCCGTCGGCCAGCTTGGCCTGATTTTCACGGACGCGCACCTCTTGCCCGCCGAGATCGTACGTTCCTTCGCCCAGCGCCGCCGCCCGCATGGAGTCGCTGACCAGCGCGAGCCGCTCTGCCGTTTTCACCCGGTACAAAATGCGCATCACCGCCGGATGAACGTGAATGCCGTCTGCAATCAGCTCGGTGCTCAGATGCTCGTGATACATCGCCGCTCCGACGACGCCCGGCTCCCGGTGATGCAGTCCGGTCATGGCGTTGAAGCAGTGCGTGAAATGGCGCACGCCTGCGTCGACCGCTTCAGCCGCCTGGGCAAACGTCGCTCCGGTATGCCCTGCCGAGACGATCACGCCCTGTTCCTTCAGCCAGGCAATCGCTTCGAGCGCCTCCGGCTGCTCCGGCGCGATCGTCACGACCTTCATCAGACCTTGCGCCAGTTCGTACAGCCGCTGTACGGCTTCCAGCTTGGGCAGCGCGATGTTTTCTTCCTTTTGTGCCCCTTTGTAGCGCGGGTTGATCCACGGCCCTTCCAGATGAATGCCGATCACCTGCGCCCCCAAAAGCCCCTGCCTGCTGACCTGCGCGATGTTTTCCAGCACAGGCTCCAGTTCCTCGTAAGGCGCTGTCATCGTCGTCGCCAAAAACGAGGTCACGCCATACCGCGCCAGCGCCGTGGAAATCGCCTGCAAAGATTCAGGCGTGCCGTCCATCGTATCGTGTCCGTCAATGCCGTGCATGTGCATATCTACGAAGCCAGGGCAAATCCAGCCTGTCCCTGTTGCCACCACCTCTGTCGGCAACGGCTTGGCGTAGCCCGCTGCGTCCCCGGCATACACAATCGTTCCGTCCGCCACTACGACCAAGCCGTCTGCGATTGCTTGCCCCTCTGCGATGATTTTCCCTTTGAGAGCGTACTCCTGTTTCATGTTGCTTTCCTCCGTCACGGCACTGCCGTAGTCTGTTGATCGGGCTGCTCTACACGAGGCTGCCGCATACCCGCTTCGTTTCCTCCACCAACTGCAAGACGAGCTCGCCCGCTCCCAGCTCTCTACCAAGTGGCGCTGCCTGCCCGGCCCACATCGACATGTACGCTGTTTGCTGCTGTTTGCCGGAAGCGGCGCGAATGTCCTTGGTCAGCGCATTTTGCACCGGATAGGTCGGCAGTTCGTGCTCCAGCGGCGCCATTTTTCGCATGAAGTCGTTCTGGATGCCTCTCGCCCATTTTCCGGAAAAGGCACGCGTCAACACGAGGCTCTCGTCGCTCGTCTCCCGGATGGCTTGCTTGTGCAAAGGATGCGCTCCGCTTTCCGCACACGTCAAAAACGCCGTTCCGAGCTGTGCCGCCTGCGCTCCCAGCGCGAAAGCGGCGGCGATGCCCCGTCCGTCCATGATCCCGCCTGCCGCGATGACAGGAATTTTCACCCGATCCACAATCTGCGGCACCAATGCCATCGTGCCGATCAGATTGTTGGGAGCGTCCGGCAAAAACGAGCCGCGATGCCCGCCCGCTTCACTGCCCTGCGTTGCAATCATGTCCACTCCGCAAGCTTCGAGAGCTACTGCCTCGCGCACCGTCGTAGCCGTCCCGATGACCGTCACCCCTTTTTGCTTCAACGCCTGGAGCGAGCGCGCATCGAGCATGCCAAACGTAAAGCTGAAGACCGCAGGCACTTCTTCCAGCACGACGGCCAACTGCTCGGCAAAATTTTCGGCGAAGCTCGTGACCTCAGGATTTTCCGGGATGTCCAGCTCGCGCCGCACCTCGTTGAGCGCCGCAGCCACATTCGCCGCGATCGGCTGCTCCTGGTCGAAGTCTTCCGGGATGAACAGATTGACACCAAAAGGCTTGTCTGTCCGCTCGCGAATGGCGTGTATCGCTTCGCGGATTTGCTGCGGACTCATGTAGGCCGCTCCGAGCGTGCCCAGTCCGCCTGCTTCCGAGACGGCTGCGACCAGTGCCGGCGTAGTTGCTCCCCCCGCCATCGGCGCCTGGATGATCGGCCATTTGATTTGCAGACGTGACGTAACCGGATTTCCTTTCCACATGCTTCATCCACTCCCTTTGTCTGTTGCTTTTTTACTTGCGAGACCAGCCCTCGCTTTGCAGCCGTTCGAGAAAATGCGCCAGCACACGGGCAGTCAGTCCCCAGATGACTCGTCCGTCCAGCTCGTAAAACAGATGCTCGACCGTGCCTGTGCGCCACGGATACCGTTTGCCGCCGGGAATCAGATGGTAAGGAAAGTCTTCCTCCGGCTCGGTGACAAGCGCTGAGGTGTACGTGGAAGGCTCGGCGGCAGCCAGCCGCTCAAGCGCGATGACGAACACCTCGCCGACCTCGTCGGGATTCGGCTTCATGTCCGCGATCCCCTCCACGTAGCCTACAAACGGGTAAATAGCGGCATGTCCCGGCCCGATCAGCCGATCCAGCTCGCCGACGTAGTGAATCTTCTCTAACGGCACGCCCAGCTCCTCGCTCGTCTCCCGGCGCGCCGTCGCCCACCTCGACGCGTCGCCTTCCTCTGCGCGGCCGCCGGGAAAACAAATTTCGTTCGCCTGTCTGCGCATCGTGCTGGCCCGCTTTTCAAACAAGACCCCGAGCTTGCCGTCGTCCATTTTCACCAACGGGAGCAAAATGCCAAACACCCCTGCTTGCTGTGCGCCCATGATCCCCGGCTCGCGCTGCTTGAGCACGTCGGAAATTGCCTGGACGGCCGCTTCCTTCGCCAACAGATCAGCAGCTTGCGCATACTCCGCCACTTCAATGAGGTTTTGATCCGGGTCGCGCACGTAGACAGAGCGAATCGGTCCGGTAGCCCCCGTCCGCTGTACAGGCCCCGCCTCGATCTCGACTCCACATGCGGTTATTTTCTCGATGACTTGTTCCAGTGGCACTGCTGCGATCAGGCATATGTCGGCAGAGCCAGGTTGCGGGTGCCGCGCTTTCGGCTCAAATTCGCGTCCTGCCAGATGAAGGTTGATTTTTTGCTGTCCAAAGTGCAATGCCCGCCTGCCATTGTCAAAAGTTACAACCTGCATGCCAAGCACGCGCTCGTAAAACTGGCAGGTTGCTTCCAGATCACGGACAGTCAAAACCAGATGGTCCAGTCGGTCGATCACGCTCATCACTCCTTCCTGTCCTGTCCCGTCCCTGAACGATTGCTGGCTCCCCTCTTCTTGCCGTTAGCCAAGCTGTCTGAAAACCCTTTCTGCTACCACCATTATACAACCAAACTGCGCATTACCAACCGCGAAAGGAGAGACTGGCGGTTTCTTTTGCACAGAACAGCCCGGCGTAACGGGCCGAAACGCTTGTCCTACCAGGCGGGGCCGACCGACTGGACACAGCGCAGTCGCCCATCAAAAAAGCGAGCGCACCTCCCGAAACCACTGGTTCGAAAGATACGCTCGCCACTTTTTTTGGCCTTATTCGTTTTCGCTCGTTTTCGCTGGAGAGCGAAGCTGCCGCGCCCAGGTGTACGCAGTTGCCCGCTTACGAGCCGAACTGCGCCTGGTGCAGCCTGCTGTACACGCCTTTCGTCTGCAAAAGCTCGTCGTGATGCCCTTGCTCGACAATTCCCTGGTCGGCGACGACAATGATCCGGTCTGCGTTTTTGATCGTCGCCAGGCGGTGAGCGATCACGAGCGTTGTACGCCCTTGGGAAAGCTCCGCCAAAGCCTGCTGAATCGCCGCTTCCGTCTCGGTGTCGAGAGCGGAGGTCGCTTCATCGAGAATGAGTATCGGAGGGTTTTTCAAAAACATCCGCGCGATGGACAGACGCTGCTTTTGACCGCCGGACAGCTTGACTCCCCGCTCCCCGATCAGCTTGTCCAGCCCGTCCGGCATGGAACGGATCATCTCTTCCAACTGCGCTCGTCTGGCCACCTCCCACAGTTCCTCATATCTCTCCCCCCGCAGTGACAGACTCTCTCTTTTCTCTACGCCTTCGAACGGGCAAGCAAGTACAAGAAGTACGGAGCCCCGATGACAGCGACCACGATCCCGGTCGGAATCTCGGACGGCTGCAAAATCCAGCGTCCGATCGTGTCGGCGACGATGACCAGAAGCGCCCCTGTCAACGCAGAAGTAGGCAGCAGCATCTCGTGCTTCGGCCCGACAAGCCTGCGGGCGAGGTGCGGGCCAATCAGGCCGACGAAGCCGATACCGCCGCTGACCGCTACGCACGATGCGGCAAGTCCGACCGAAGCGGCCAACAGCTTGAGCTGCTCTCTCGCCACCGGAGCGCCAAGGCCGATCGACAGCTCCTCTCCCAGATTGAGGACGTTCATCACCCGCGCCTTGTAAAAGACGAAAGGCAGCAGGACGACGATCCACGGCAAGAGCGACAGGACGAACTTCCAGTTGGTCCCCCAGATGCTTCCGGCAAGCCAGGTGGCTACGAACTGGTATTTGTCCGGGCTCAGCTTGAGCGTCAGCACGATCATCGCCGCGCTCATGCCCGCAGCGACCGCGATCCCGGTCAGCAAGATGCGAATCGGCGACAAGCCTTTGTGCCGCTGATAGGAAAGAACGAAAATCAGTGCCGCCGTCAGGCTCGCGCCCACCAAAGCCAATACCGGCAGCAAAAATACAGGCGCGGCAGCCGTCGACGGATAGAACGAAATGAACAGCATGACCATCAAGCCCGCGCCGGAGTTGATCCCCAAAATCCCCGGGTCGGCCAAAGCGTTGCGGGAAATCCCTTGAATGATGCAGCCGGAAACCGCCAGACCAGCGCCGATCAAAATCGAAATGACGATGCGCGGCAAACGGAAATCAAACAAAATCAGGTTTTGCTTCTCTGTCCCCGCCCCGAACAAGGTCATGAGCAGATCCATAGGCGACAGACGGATGTATCCCGTGTTCATGCTGATGATGAAAGCCATCAGGATGAGCACGGACAAAATGGTCATGACGAGGATGCCCCTGCTGCGCTTACGGGCATCGAAATGAGCCGTAGCTGGTTGCATATCTACATCTCCCTTCTTTCTTTACGTGCGAGGTAAAGGAAGAACGGAACGCCAATCAGCGCAATAAGTGCTCCCAGAGGTGTTTCGTACGGCGGATTCACCATTCGCGCGGCCAGGTCGGCAAAGACGACGAGCAAGGCGCCCAAAACGGCCGAGCATGGAATAATCCAGCGATAGTCGACCCCGACGAGATAGCGGGTCAAGTGAGGAATAATCAGGCCGACAAAGCCAACCGCGCCTACAACCGCAACGGCCGAGCCTGCCAAAATCAAAACGATGACGGTACCCGCCAGCTTGACGAGCGCCGTTCGCTGCCCCAGCCCTTTGGCGATCTCCTCGCCGAGACTGAGCATCGTAATCGAACGGGACAAAACAATCGCCCCCAGGATGGCAGCCGCAATCCAGGGGAACATCACTTTCAACTGGAACCATTTCGTTCCGGCTACCCCGCCCGCGTACCAAAAAGCCAAGTCTTGGCCGATTTTAAAGTACAGCGCAATCCCTTCGCTGAGCGCGGACAAAAGCGCGCTGAGCGCCGCCCCGGCAAGCACGAGCCGCACAGGGGTCAGCCCGCCTTTGGCCATCGAGCCAATCCCGTAAACCAATCCTGCCCCGACGCCTGCGCCCAAAAAGCCGTACAAAATCAAGTACATGAACGGCAATCCCGGAAAAAACGCGAAGCAGAGCGCAATCACGAAGCCCGCCCCGGCATTTAGCCCGAGCAAGCCGGAGTCTGCCAGCGGGTTGCGCGTCATCCCTTGCATGATCGCGCCAGCAACAGCGAAGCTGGCTCCGACCATCGCGCCCCCGAGTAAGCGGGGAAGACGTATCTCCTGAATAATCTGGTGCTGAGTAATATCTGGATTAAAATGAAAAATGGCATCCCAAACGACAGAAAACCGGATGTCTGCTGCCCCGAATGATACGGACAGAAACATGCCGAATATCAATGCAAAGACCCCGCCCGTCAGGATCAGCGTTGCTGCCCACGGACGCGAACGAAACTGTTCCGCTTTCGATTGGGCTCCTTGTTTCAGAGATTGTACCTGTTGACCCATGCTAGCCACCTTTTCCATTCATTATGTAAATGCACTGAACGACGCTTTCTCCTTCCCTTCCGGCAAAAATCTGAAATTGATTCTTATTATCATAGTAGGATTTTAGGCGATTGACGAAAAAGGTGTCAATGGACAAAAGAGAGGTCTTTTTTGTACGATTGAAACATTTCCCAACTCTCTAGGCCAACACGCTGAGAATCTCGTCAATTTTTTTCCCGTTGGCAATGATTCCGTGATTCATCCAGGTGATGAAATCGACCTCGTACGCACAGTTGTTGCGCACGGCTCGCAGAGACTGCCAGACAGGTTGGTCGATCAGCCGCTTTTCCGCGCCTTCGTCCGCTTCGTGCCACTTGTCGAACGAGTAAAAAATGTGGTCGGCGTCAAGCGAGGCGAGCCACTCCCGCGACACCCCTGCCCTTGCTTCGGCGATTGAAAGCGCTTTGACCAGCGGGTGCGGCTGCATGCGCAAATCCTCAAACATCACGGGAGCCGTGTACGTCTTCTCCACGATGATCTTGTCTGGCAAAATGCGCAAAAACGCCACCGTCTGTCCTTTCAGACTGCGGGACAGCTTGTTTTGGGCGGCAAACGATAGTATTCGAGTTCCCGCTCAGCGGCGCAAATTTGCACACGCTGGCCCGGCGCGGCGATCCAGCAGCTTTCTTTTCCAAGGCGAAAGCGGGATTGGTCGACTTGCAGGACGCCTAGTCCATCCGTGGTCACGATCATGGTAAAATCATTCGATTCCGTGCTGTCCTGGCAAGAATGCGATGCAAGAACCCCTCGTTCCATGCCCGTCAGCACGCAAATCGCTGATGGGTACAGTTGTTTCTTCGTCCCGTTAGTGTGCATATCCTCATCCATCACATGAGAATGATTATCATTATATATTATACGGGGACAAACGGGATTTGCCAAGCAAAAGAGCAGGTTCGGCTACGGCGAATGCCGCTTGTGGAAAATGGAAAAAAGCGAAGAAGGCGGCCCGAGACGCAGTTTCATCTGCCCCGGGCCACCCTCTTTCTGCCTGGCTCCCAGCTCGCCTAGACGACGGCTGGCTTTACTTGACGAACGTGTAGATAAGATCGTCTGCTTTCATCATATTGGCAATGATCGCGCCAGATTGCCAGTGCGTCCGGTTCATCTGGTACACATGCCCTTTTTTCACCGCCGGGACGGATTGCCAGAGCGGGTCCTGGAGAATTTTCAGCGCCTCTTTGTTTTCCGGGGAATCCTTTTTCCGGGATGCCCAACAGGTCGGCGATCTTTTTCAGGCGGCCAATCGTGTCGTTGCGCAGCTCGTCCGGCAGTTTATAGGTAGGCGCTCCCTTGCTGTACTGCTCGTATTTCTCTTTATCCGCGCCTCCGTCGACGATAATCAGGTCAGGGTTGGCGGCAATCAGCGCCTCCATGCTGCCTGTAATGTCAAACGGCGGCACATCCAGGCCAAGGTAATCTTGTTTGCCCCATGCCGGGTGGTACCATTGGACGATCGGCGTCACGCCCAGGGCCAGCAAAAAGTCTTCCTGATAAATGGCCGCCACTCGCTGCGGATGAGCCGGAATCGTGACGTCACCGTACGCATCTTGGACGACTCTCGTTTCTGCCGATGCTTCCTTGCTGGCCGCTGGCTGTTGCTCGGCTGGCTGCTGCCCGCTGTCTGTGCCTGCAGCCTGCTGTTCCGGCGCTTTTTCCCCGCACGCGGCGAGTCCTGCCATTGCGATCAGCAAAACTGCCAGCCACGCGAATACGATTTTCCGACGATTTCTCCCCATGTTTTACCCTCTCTTCTTTTGCTGCTAATGAGCTTATGATGATTATCATTCTCACAAGCTTTTTCATCATCTTATGTGCTTCCATGAGGACAAACAATGCACGTTCTCCACTATTTTTTGTCCAAACTCGCGACAGCGCCCCGGCTTTCGCGCCTCTTTTTGGACAAAACGCAAAAAGCCGGATTCCCCCACGGAGCAATCCGGCCTGTTCGTGTTTCATTCGTTTTTTCGCTGGTGCCCGCCTACAGCTCTTTTGCCACCAGCCAAGTGACACCCTTCGCCTGCAACTCTTCGTTCCATTCCTCCGGGGCGGCCGCATCGCTAATGACCATGTCAATTTCCTTGAGGTCCGCCACTTTGCACAAAGTGCTGATCCCGACTTTGGAATGGTCGGCCAGCACGATGCTCTCATTGGCATTTTCGATAAAATGCTTGGCCAGCTCAGCCCGCTCCGGGTCATAGCAGGTCAGGCCCTTGTGCAGCAGCACGCCATCCATGGAAAGAAACGCTTTGTCGACGTAAAACGACTTCATCATCTTCTCGGCAAACGGACCGCCAACGCGGTAATGTTTGGCGTTCACCCTGCCGCCCAAAAAGTAGACCTCTGCGCTGAGCAGGCCGTTCAGCCCCCGCCGCCTCCAGACCCTGCGCCGCCTGCGCCATGCGCTCGCCCGCTTCTGCCCAGCGTCCTTCGCGCTGCATTTCCTCGATCTCGGCAAAATCGACGGAGTAGAGGATCGTTTTGGCGGAGTGCAGCCCGCCCAGCTTTTCCTTGACCGTTTCGTTCAGCAGACGGTAGTAAACGAGCGACGACTCCCAACTCATGCCGCCGATCAGTCCGATAGTTTTCATAGCGCTACCTCCTTGTGGGCTTGGTTTATACTGGTTTCGCGAATTACGGAAACAGCTACGCATACCGATTGGTTGTGCTCGAGCAAAACCGACTACTGCTATCATCTGGTTATGTTGCAAAAGGAATTGACGAATAGCGAGCATCGGTTTGGCGGCGTTCATTTTGAGGAAATTCCGTAGCGAGTTATTTTTCCGGACGACTGCCCATAAGAAAACCGAGGTTCAACGAACAGCCCCTTCTCCCCGCAGCGGCATCCCGCTCGCCGTCCCTTCTGCGCCCACCTGCCGAAAACGCGTGTGCAAAATCTCCCGCGCCCTGCTCGTATCCAGCGAAGTGTCCAGCGGAATGCCTTTTGCCCTTGCTTCTGTATCGTCCAGGCGATCTTCTTTTACGGCAGCGGCATCAAGCCCCAGCGCGGCAGCCATTTTACGCGCAAACGAATAATAGCTTTCTTTTTGCGCAGGGCCGAGATGCAATGTCCCGACGTACGGGTTGCCCGCCAATTCCGCAATCGCTCGGCCCGCGTCCTGCACGTGGAGAAACGTCTTGTACAAATTGCCCGTGCGCAAACAGGGAAATAAGGAACATCGACAAGCCTGTCGCGACCGTGTAGCCGATTCCTGCGCCGAGCGACTTCCAGCCGGCATGTCCGACGTAGACCGTGACCGGGTACGGGTTGCCGCAGAAGCAGCCGATGATCGAGGAAATGCCGTTGGCGAGCATGATCTGTCTCGTCTTGTACTCGTCCCCTGCGGCATGCGCACTCTCGATGTTTTCCAGGTCAAAAATATAGTTGGCCAGCCCGAGCGGTACAGCAGAAGCCAAGTACGGCAGCGCGTGCGGAATCCCTTGAATCAGGCTGTCAATGTGCACCGTCGGCGGATTGAAGCCAAACGACTGCATGGAAGCAGCAATCGCGGCCCGATCTTGCAGGCCGAATGCCCAGGCGAGCACAGTGCCTGTCGCAAGCAAAAGGAAGCCTGTAGCTGCCTGTGGCCTTATGCATGGATCGTTTCTGTTGCCGCATGTTTTCCGGTGTATTTTACATCTTTTACAGCCAGGTCGTCTTGTCTTCCGCAGCGACGCGGCTTGTCACAGGCGCATCCGCTTCCGGATAGCCGATGAACAGCGTGCCTACGACCTTTTTGTTTTCTGGCGAGCCGAGGAATTGCATCAGGCGCTCGTCACGCACCAGTCCTACGCCTCGCGTGCGCCACACCATGCCCAGCCCGAGCTCCCGGGCAGCGAGCCACATGGAATGAATCGCGCAGCACACCGCGTACTCGTTGTCTTCCGACGAAGCTTCGTCGCCCGGAATCACATCGGCTGTCACGACGATAACGAGCGGCGTTTTTTCCAAAACGGCCAAAGAATCCTGAACGAGATTCGGCTTGGTTGGAAAGCGCTCCAGCAAAAACTCCTTGGCGATCGCCTCAAACCGTTGCTTCGCCTCTCCGCGGATGACGTAAAAATGCCACGGCTGACGCAAGCGGTCATTCGGCGCCAATACGGCGCAATCCAGCAAGGCCTTGATTTTTTCAGTCTCGACTTCTTTTGGAATATAGTTGCGGACGGCTCTTCTCTCTTTGAGTGCTTCTACTACGGACACGTCTGTTTCCTCCTCGCTCTCTTTCGCTTGCACAAATTTCCCATTTCATTATATATAATGGCTCGCCGATTCGTATAGAGAGCGGGGCGAGTTGCGCCGGAAGACCTGGGCGCCTCACCTTGCATGGATTGCCCGCTCGGCCTTAGCTTCGAACTCGTCTAGCGAGCGCGGCTGGGGAGCCATCAGAACGGACGCCTCACCTTGCATGAATCGCCTGATGAGCCTTGGCCACGTCTTCTTTTTTGACGTAAATATCGTACTGCGTCCGATTGTCGCGGGGAAGCATGCCCGCACTGTCACCGAAATAATTGCTTCCATATGAATGCGAACGGGTCCGAAACCGCACTCCGTGGGCAGACAGCTTGTGCACGATTTGCAAATATTGCTCGTGGCCAAACGCCGTATAGATCAGGCATTTGTATTTGGAAAAGAGAGTGAGGAAAAAATTCATCGCTGCCGCTCCTTTCTTGGGTCAAGCCCTTTGCATGCAAGTTCCCTGCTTTCAAGCCCGTTGCTGCCATACTGCGAGCTTGTATAGACCGGGTTTGTCTTTTTTTTCCAGTCCTGCACGTTTTTCGCTGGGCACCTTGCTGACATAGCTGCCGGAGCCGAGACGCATGACGATATACCTGTCTTCCTGAAGCAGCAAAAGCGCCTGCCGCAAAGTCATCCGGCTGATGCCACGCATGTGGGACAATTCTGATTCGGACGGAAGTTTGCTGTTTTCAGGATAAAGGCCGTTTTCGATCATGTTCAAAATTTCCCTGTACGCCTTGATATATCTCAGAACTTTTTTGTCTTTTTGCCCTTTTGTCGGATTCGCGATAAGAAGCCACCTCTTCTCTTCATCAGGCGCTCAAGCAAAATAACCTTTTCTCTCCTCATTATATGCCCGATGAAAGCAGTCTATCAAATGGCTGAGCTAGATTCGCCGTCACATGTACGGTTGAAAAAAGCGGCTGCTTCCGCCCAATGACGGAAAACAGCCGCTGGATAAACAGACATGTTCTTGCGGATTGCGGGACGAGCGGGCAAAGCCGCTCTACAGCTCCATTACCGGAATGCCATTCGTCCCCCGGACTGGCTCGATTCGCTGGCCCGCCGAGCGGACGAGCGTGTAATACTCGTAGCAGCCGATGACCGAAAAATCGCCGTCGATGACGCCCGGATAGGCGCGGTTGACGGAATAGACCTGGCTTTGGTGGGCGCGCAGCGCTTCCCCTTTTTGCGTCCGGTAGTCGGTGATGTCTACTTTGCCGGTGATGGGAACAGCAGGCTCGGGGCCGCGATCCGGGCAATGGTCGTAGTAATGCGGGATCGAGACGTAGTACAAATCCGGATATTCCCCGCAAGCAAGCTGCTCCTCTGCCTGCGCGACAGCCAGCGTCGTCGCTTTGCAGGTGACAATGTGATCGGGGTGGCCTGTCACGCCGTCTGGCGGAAACGTGATGACGACGTTAGGCTTCCACTCCACGATTGCGTCGCGAATTTTGGCGGTCAGCTCGTGCAGATCGGCATGTTGCAGGGAGCCGTCTGCATAGCGGAGCAAATCAAGGCGCTTGATGCCGAGCACTTCCGCCGCCTTTGCCAGCTCCTGCTCCCGGTGACGGGCCAGCTTTTCCCTGCATTCAATCGCAAACGGTCCGGAGCGCCCCTTGCAGCCGGACGTAATGCACAATAGGCGCGTCTCCTGGCCTTTTGCCTTGCATTTGGCCAGTGTTCCCCCGCAGGCGAACGATTCGTCATCCGGGTGGGGAAAAACGACCATCACTTTTTTCATTTCAGGCACCTCACTTGCTGCCGGATTGACGCTCCAAATACGCCAATCCTTTTGCTATGACACCGTAGATCGGTTCGTTTTGCGCGTTTTCGATGACGACCTGGGCAGCGTAGCGCTGGACGTGCTCCACGACGATTTTGCGGACGCGATCGTCGTTTTGCAGGACGCCGCCCTGCATAATCATCTGAAACGGCTTCGTCTTCATGTCCAGCGCCTCAATGACAGCGCGAGCCGCAGCAAACAACTCTTCGCCCGCCACCTGCAAAATGTGCGCTGCCACCTGATCTCCCGCGAGCGCCGCCTGGCTGACCAAAGGAGACAGCTCGCCTACTTTTTCTACGGAATAGTGCTCGCTGTAGGTCCAATTGAACAGCTCGTCGACGCGCGCAAGCCCTACGTGCGGGAGTAGCAGCTCCTTCAAAAGCGTCGGCTCGCCGCGGCCGTCTGCTGCCCGCAGCACAGCCATGATCGCCTGCTTGCCGATCCAGTAGCCGCTTCCCTCGTCGCCGACCCGATGGCCCCAGCCTCCGGCGCGTGCCGTTTCCTGCGCCTCGTTGACGCCAAAGGCGATGGAACCTGTCCCGGCGATGACGAGGATGCCCGGCTTGCCGCCAGTTGCGCCGAGCAAGGCGGCAAACCCGTCGTTTTCCACGATGAGTTGGTGGACGCGAATGCCGAGCTGATCGAGCACTTTACTCACCATTTGCGAGATCACCCGCCGATCGTGCTCCGTGTCCAGACCTGCGATCCCGAAAACGGCGCAGTCCACTTCCCATTCCAGCTCGCCTGCGCCCTGTTCCGAGACAAACGGGGGCAAGGTGCCGCGCCCTGCCGCATCCTCCATCGCCTGGCGAATCGCTGCGACCAGCTCGCGAGCAGCCGCTTCTTCTCCGATTCCTTGATAATTGCAAGAGCCAGAACGGCCTTGGCCGACTTCTCTTGCCGCTCGGTCCGCGAGCACCGCCAAGCATTTGGTGCCCCCTCCGTCCACTGCCAGAAGAGGTATTCGCACCACTGCCATTACCCCACACTCCATTCGGCTGTCATCTGGTCGAGCCTGTTCATTACATCTGTGCAAGCTTGTTTTTTCGCGACAAGCCATGCGTTTTCCTGCTGGAGAACGGCTCTGCGCTCAGCGATTTGCCGCTTGATTTCTTCCGGATTCGGGCCGCCCGGCAGCTTGCGGATCATGACAAAGTGCACCGGATCGAGTGCCAGTCGCAACTCTTCTGCCGTAATCGACAGCTCTCGTCCAATCACGTCCACCGCCGCACGGTTGACCAGCGCAAGGCTGATCTGGTTGGCCAAAAGGTTGGCGCTGGTCGCTTCCTTGACCACGCGGCTCACGATGTGATGCGCCTTGCGGAACGAGAGGCGATCTGTGCGCACCAGTGTATCCGCAAGCTCCGTCACGGTTGCGAAGCTGCCTTTGGCTCGTTCCAGCAAAACGTCCTTGTTGACTTCCATCGTCCCGACGACGCACGCCATCAGGCGGTACATCTGCTCCAGCACGGCCATGCTTTTCCAGGCGTACGGCTGCATGTCGTCTTCGGTGTCGACGATGTCGCCAAACGGCGTGTTGTGCATCATCGTCAACACAGTCGTTGCATTTCCGGCGCTGCTGGACAACAGCGAGCGCATATGTTCAAACGAAACCGGATTGCGTTTTTGCGGCATGATCGAGCTGATCTGCACGTACGGGCTTGCGACTTTCAGCGCGCCAAACTCCTGCGTGCACCAGAGCAGCATATCCTGGACTGTGCGCCCCAGGTTGATCGCAGCCAGTTGTACCGCCGTCGCCACCTCGCCCAAGTAATCCGCGCCGCAGACGGCGTCATACGAATTTTCCACCAGTTCGTCAAAGCCGAGCAGTTCGCGCATCCGCTCGCGGCTGATGGCAAAGCCGGAGGTCGTCAGGGCGGCGGCCCCCATCGGGGAACGGTTGACTGTCTGATACGCCTGGATCAGCCGCTTGATATCGCGGCCAAGCAGGTCTGTCGCCGCCATGATGTAATGCGCCATGGTCGTTGGCTGCGCCTGCTGGGTATGCGTATAACCGATCATGACTGTCTCGGTGTGTTCTTGCGCAAAGAGGAGCAAATGCTCTTTCAGATAGAGGGCAGATGCGATCGTCACCAGCAATTTTTCGCGCAGCACCATGCGGTAGATCGTGATCCCCATGTCATTGCGGCTGCGGGCCAGGTGCAGGTTGCCAGCCACATCAGGGGCCAGCTCCAGCAAACGGCTCTCTACCTGAAAGAACAAATCTTCAAACTGCCCGGTATAGGCCGAGCGACGCAACTCTTCCGGCTCAATCCCGCAGAGCGCGCGGGCAATCTGCTTGGCCTCGTCGTCTGTAATCAATTCCGTCTCGCGCAGCATGATTAGATGCGCCTTGTTGATCGCCATCATCGGCTGCAACAGGTGGTGTTTGGCCTCGTTGAATGCCGGCTCCAAAACCGCCTCTACGTACGTCTTCCCGGGGAAACTGGCTCCCTCCTGCAAAAATATGCGTTCTCTGTAATCCATCCTACTCGCATCTCCTTCCCTGCCGATTGTTCAGCTACTCATTTTTCTGCGACGGATTCGTGTCTCTCTGCTTGATTTCGTGTGCCTCTCGCCCTCGGCAGAGCCCATTTTTCACCTCGGGCCTAGGAGACGACCGCTCCCGGTCGTCTCGCTCTTCCCAGGCAAAGCGCTATCATTTTGGCAAAGCGGCGCGCAGCTACTGCTGCAAGCTGACCATGTTGACGAACATGCGGATCGCTCCCGGCACGAGCGAAGGAATTTCGCGGTACCAGACCAGCGAGCTGTACGTGTACGTTCCTTTTCCGTACTTGGCGGTGAGGAATGTGCCCGTAAACTCTTTTTCTCCCGGATCGCCGTTTGCGATCAGCTCGGTGTATTCCTTGCCCCACTCGGACGGGTTGTAGGCCGAGCGGTCCTGAATCCAGTTGTTCCAGTCTTCTTCGGTTATTTTATTCGGCGTGTTGAACAAGGCGTGATCCGGTGCGAGCATCGTCACCGGCGAATTTTCGTCCGTGACGCGCCACTGGATCAGCGGCGTGCCGATCTTGATCGGATACGGCGCCAGCTCCGGCTTCCACTTGTCTTCCGGCTTGTGGTATTGCACGACGAGGTTGCCGCCGTTTTCTACGTATTTCAGCAAACGGGCGTTGCTCGGAATCAGCTCTGGCCGGAAGCCGTAGGCGCGGATGCCCAGCACAATCGTGTCGTACTGGCCGAGGTCGCCGGATTCGATGTCTTTGGCCGTCAGGTTCGTCACATCGACGCCCAACTGGGACAAATACTGATCGATGTTGTCAAAGCCGCTGGAAACATACCCGACCTTGAGTCCCGCTGGAACTTTCAGGTCAAACGCCTGAACGTTGAGTGTCGCTGGCTGTACGAAATACGTCGTGCCGATGTGCGCGTAACGGATGACTTGCGCCCCGTGACGGCTTTCTTTTCCGCCGCCTGCTGCCACCGCCGTAATCGTGTAAGGAGCCGGCTTGACGGAAGCGGACGCTTTGATTGTAAAGGCTACCGACTTCGTTTCTCCTTTGGCGTCAAAGGCGAGCGGCGCCGCTTTCGGCTCAACGCTCCACCCTTCCGGCGCTTCCAGCGAAATGCTCGTCTGGGCCGCACCCGGATTGTAGTTTTTCACTGTCACTTTCACCGGAATCGGATCTTGCGGCTTCAGCGTGTTCAGCACGGTTGCGTTCGGATCGAGCGTCATGGCGAATGCCGGGAGCACCGCGACCGCATCGGCTGGCAGCACATGGCTGTTTGCTGTCGAGCCTGCAAAGCTGTAGCTGACATCCGCCGTAATGGCCGGAGCTGCGTACGGCTGGAACAACTCCGCATGGCCAGACACCGTTACTTCATAGGTCGTTTTCACCGTCTGGTTGTAGCCGAGCGACGGGAAGCTGGTGGCGGAAAGCGCCCTCGCCTGCCAGCCTTTCGGTACGTTCAGCGCCAACTTCACGTTGTTCACCTTGGCCTGGCCGCCGTTGTACGCGCTCACTGTGACTTTTGTCGTTTGGCCTGCGACCAGCTCATTCGTCTCCGGCTTCACTTTTGTCACGAGCGAGAGCGCTTCTGCACTCGCCTTGTTCAGTTGCGCCTGCTTTACGCCCAGACGGTGGAGCAAATCCGTTTTGGCAGCGGCGGGAAGCGAGGACGACTCGACATCGCGCAGCGCTTTTTGCACGTCAGCGAGCATTTCGTGCGCTTCCTTGGCTACCGCGGCAAAGCTCGGGTAGGCGGCAATGACTTCTTCTGCGTCTTTTTGCAGCTTTTTCAATTCATTGGCGACTTTTTCGCCGCCGGACTGACTGGCCGTTTCTTTGGCCAAATCGTCGAAGGTGTAGGCGATGCCTGCGAAAAAGTCGGCTTCCTTGGCCTTCGTCTCGACGATGGACTGATCCAGCTTGTAGTAGCTGAAGCTCGGCCCTTCGTCATAGTGGCGGCCCATGCCCTGGCTCTTGTGCATGAAGCGGGACTCTTCGCCCAGTTGTACGTAGGAAGCGCCGTAAATCTCGTCGTAGGCTCCGACAGGGACACTCACGGAGTAGTCTTTTTCCTGGGCGGGCACATACAGCTTTTTCACCTGCCACGGGGACAGACCTTCTTTCAACTGCTCGGGGAAAACGTTTGGATCTGCGGCATCCTTGAATGCCCGAACGGTAATGACGTTAATCGCGCGATGATGGCCGTGAGTCGAAGGTTCGTTCAAAAATGCGGGAATCACGACATCGGGTCTCAGGGTGCGGATTTTGCGGATCAGCCTTTCGTAAGCGACATCCTCGCCCCACTTTTCCAACGTTTCGTCAGGGCTTTTGGAAAAGCCGAAGTCGAAAATGGGGTCGTCAATCTTCTCGCTGAGGTTCTCCAGATGGATGTTCGTGATTTTGGAAGCTTCCTGCAATTCGCGGGTACGAATGATCCCCAGCGCGTTGCCCAGCTCGCTGCCAATCTCGTTTTGTCCTCCTTCACCACGGTTGGCGATGACACTGGATGTGTCTACCCCTTTGCCGAGCGACAAATAGGCGAGCATGGCACTGTGCTCGTCGTCCGGATGGGCTCCGGTATTCATCGCGCTGGCAATCGTGGTGAGCGGCTTGATCGCTTTCCACAGGTCGACGACTCCCCGATCGGCGTGCGCAGTCTGCGGCGCCAGCGGGATGACCAGACTGGTGGCAAGCGCGGCCGCGGCCGCAATCGTGTAAAGCTTGGCAAGTTTCCCCTTCCTCAATGAACTCTCCTCCATTCCCTTTTACGATTGATGTCTATATCAATCATGGCGGTCTGTACGCGAGTGCTTCGTTGCTGCTGCCATGGATCGACCCACGATAGATTGGAGCTGTTCAGACGAATGGCCTTTTGGGCTTACTGCTTCTGGCTAATCATGTTGCGAACAGGCGGAACGCCCCTGGCACAAGCTGCAGAATCTCGCGGAACCAGGCGAGAGAGCTGTAGGTGTAGATGCCTTTACCATAGCGGGCGGTCAAAAAAATGCCGCGAAACTCCGGCTCGCCCGGATCGCTGGTGGCGATCAGCTCCGTGTATTCGCTGCCCCAGCGCGAAGGATTGTAAATCGAGCGCTCCTGCACCCAGCCGTCCCAGTCTGCCTGGGTGATCCGATTCGGCTCGCAAAAACAGCGGGTGTTCGGGCGCGAGCATGCGGACGTCTGACTGTTCATTGGTGACCCGCCAGTCGATCAGCGATTCGCCGATGAAGATCGGGTACGGCGCGAGGCTGGGCTTCCACTTGTCCTCGGGCTTGTGGTACTGCACGACGAGATTGCCGCTGTTTTCTACATATTGCAAGAGACGATGATTGTTCTCGATCAGCTCCCTGCGGAAGCCGTAAGCGCGAATGCCGAGCACAATCGTGTCGTAGCGGGACAAATCGCCCGACTGGATCTCGTCTGCGTCGAGGTTGAGACAATGCACGCCGACTGCGCGCAAATATTTGTCCATGCTGTCAAAGCCGCTTGCGACGTAGCCAATCCGCCGATTTTCGGGGATCGCCAAGTCGAAAGCCTGGACGGTAAGCTTCGTCGGGCGGATAAAATACGTCCGGCCGACATGCGGATACTCGATCACCTGGACGTCCCGGGCACTCTCTGCCGCGCCGTCCGGCCGGGTTACTTGCGCGAAAACTTCGTACTTGCCGTTTTCGACCTGTGGTCCCGTCTGCACCGTAAACGCAATCGTCCTCGTTTCGCCGCGAAAAGCAAACGGCACGTCGATACACTCCGGTTCTGCCGTCCAGCCTTCCGGTACGACAAGCGAGACTTTTGCCGTCGTGCTACCTGGCCGATACTGCTTCAATGTTACTTTTACCGGAATAGGCTGCTCCGTATGCAGCGTGTTGCGCACGACGGCTGAAAGAGTCAGCGTCAAGGAATACGGCGGGAGCACGGTAATTGTAGGTCGGGCCTTGATTCGCTGCACTCCACGTGAAGCGCCTCCTTTTTCGCCAGGTAGAGTGTGATGCCACGAGACTTGCCACAAAAGCCGTTTGCGCACAGCGCTTTTCGCTAGATCGCTGTACCGGCCTTGTCTTTGGTCAGCTTGCTAGAGATGAACAGCACGAGGATGATGACGACGATTTGCAAAACGCCATAGGCGCAGGCAGTGCCGAATTCGAAGCTGTACATGCGCTGGAAAATGGCGACGGATAGCGGCGTCGTCCGCGGGGTAAAGATCAGGATCGAGGCGACAAATTCCCCGATACACTGCACGAACGCCAGCAGCGTTCCGGCGAGGATTCCGCCCAACGCCATCGGAAACACGACCCGCCTGAAGCTGTACCACCACGATGCGCCCAGGTTGCGCGCCGCTTCCTCGACGGACGGGTCCATCTGCATCAAGGTCGCCGAGGTGGACCGGAAGACGAGCGGCAGGTGGCGGACAAAATAAGCGAGCGGAATAATCCAGAATGTTCCGATCAAAACTTGCCCAAAGCTGAACACGGTCGGCTCGCTGAACGCCGCGATCAGGTTCACCGCGACAACTGTGCCCGGCAAAGCCCACGGCAGCATAATCAGCACATCCAGCAGCGTCTTTCCGCGGAACTTCAGGCGCACCATGGCGTAAGCCGCCGCCACGCCGAACAGGACAATCCCGATCGACGCAATCGCCGACAACTGCAAGCTGTTGACAATCGGACGCCACGTCTTGCTGTCGGTAAACAAGTCTACGTAATGCTCCAGCGTGTACTGCGGAGGCAATATTTGCACCGTCCAGGTTCCATCCACCGAAAAGGAGATGAGCACCAGCACGAGAATCGGCAGCATCAAAATGACCGTGCCGATGAAGGACAGCACAATCGTGGCGTAACGCCCGGCTTTGCTCTTGATTTCCGTCCGGTGCACGCTGACGCCTTTGCTCAAGTTTTGATAGTTGCGCGCGCCCTGATACCAGCGCATGATTAACAGAAACGCGATCGAGACGATCGACAAAATCGTCGACTGCGCCGCAGCCATGTCGAGGTCGCCATTGGTGCGGGACAAATAGATTTGCATCGTCATCGTCCGGTCGATGCCGAAGATGAGCGGTGCGGTGTACGAAGCCATGGAAATCATGAACACGAGTAGCGAAGAGGCAACCATCGCCGGCGTGAGCATCGGCAAAATGATGCGGCGCCATACGGTAAAGCGGTTGGCGCCCAGACTCGCAGCCGCTTCCTCCAAAGACGGGTCAAGCCCTTTGATCGCGGCGGTCGCGGTCATGAAAAAGTACGTGTACATCGTGAACGTATGAACGACGACGACGCCCCAGATGCCTTTGAGCGAAAACGGCACCTGGGCCAGCCCGAACAGCTCCTTGATCGCGCGCGGGAAGATGCCGCTCTCGCCGTACAAAAAAGTAAAAGACAGAACGCCGATCAACGGAGGCAAAGCCATCGGGACGAGCGCCAGCACCGAAAGAATTTTTCGCCCTGGAAACTCGTAGCGCTCCAGCAAAAACGCCATCGTCACGCCGACGATTCCGCAAGTGATGACGCTGAGCACGGAGATGTACACACTCGTCCACAGCGCCTCCAGATTGGCGGTATGCTCCAGGCTGAAGAAGCGCGTGTAGTTTTTCCACGTAATCTGCTCGTCGACATGGATGCTGGCGACGAACGTTTCAAACAACGGATAGATGACATAAGCCAGCAAAATCAAAAAGAGTGGCGATACCAGCACATAGACGAAGGCGGGTGAAGCGGTGATCGACTTTCGTCTGACCGATGCCGGCGCTTGCTGCAATTGTGCTCTCAAAAGCTTTTTCCCCCTTATCCCGCGAAGTAGATGCTCTCCTTCGGTATGTGCAGTCCGATGGTATCGCCGCGCTGCTTGATGGGGCGTCCCAGGTTGATGGACATGCTGCGCAACTGCTCCTGCCCGACTGCCGTGACGTAATTGACACACGCCCCGGTAAACTCAGACAGGACGACAGTGCCTGCGACGATGTTCGTCCCTTCCCGCTCGCTGCTCTCCTGAACCGATTCGGGGCGGATGGATAGCGTGACCTGCTCCCCGACAGCCAGCTTGGCGCGCGGCGAAGCATTTTTTACAAGCCCGCTGAGCACTTGGCCCGAGGAAATTCGCACGTGCACTTCCTCCTGGTCGAGGCCGACCACGGTTCCTTCCCACAGATTCGTCTCCCCGATAAACGAGGCGACAAAGCGATTCACTGGACGGTGGTAGATCTCGTGCGGAGTGCCGACCTGCTGCACTTCCCCGCCTTGCATGACCATGATCCGGTCGGACATCGACATCGCTTCGGCCTGGTCGTGCGTGACGTAGATCGTCGTAATTCCCAGCTCCAACTGAAGCCGTTTGATCTCAAAGCGCGTCTCTTCCCTCAGCTTGGCATCCAGATTGGACAGCGGCTCATCCAACAGCAGAATCTGCGGCTCGATGACCAGCGCCCGCGCCAGTGCCACCCGTTGCTGCTGTCCGCCGGAAAGCTGGTCGATACGCCGCTCGCCATAGCCCTCCAGTCGAACGAGCTTCATGATTCGCTCTACGCGCTCTTTTGTCTCTGTCTTGCTGACGGATCTCACCTGCAAGCCGAACGCGATATTTTCGAACACGGTCATGTGCGGGAACAGCGCATAGTTTTGAAAAACCATGCCTGTGTTGCGCTTGTGCGGAGGAACGGACGTAACCTCCTGGGACCCGAAGCGAATTTGTCCTTCTGTCGGGTAGTAAAAGCCGGCAATCATCCGCAAGGTCGTCGTTTTGCCGCAACCACTCGGACCGAGGAACGTAAAAAATTCACCTGACTCGATGTGAATGTGGACGTCTTCTACTCCTTTTGCATTGCCAAACCTTTTGTGGACGTGATCGAGTGTTACGCTGCTCATCAGGTTTTGTTTCCTCCTTCGTGGCAAATCATTCTTGCTTGGCATAAGCAGCTAGACGGAAAGGAACGCTCCTTCCCGTCTAGCCGACTGCCGCTTACTTCTTGCCTTTGCCCTTGATGTTTTCGTCCCAGTGCTGCATCCACTCTTTCTCTTTGGCGGCCATGACGCCCCAATCGAGCTCCAGCGGCTTCAGCTCCAGGTTTTTCATGAAGTCTGGCAGATCGTCCTTGCTGATATCAGTGCGGGCAGGGAACTGGAAGCGCTCCTTCGCCAACTGGGAAGCAATCTCAGGACTCATCAAAAATTCCATAAAGTTTTTCGCTGCATCCAGGTTTTTCGCGCCTTTGACAAGCGCGATTCCGTCTACGAGAATCGGTGCTCCGCTCTTCGGATAGATGAAGTCGTACGGATGGTTGTTCTTTTTGCTCTGAATCAGGACGTCTTGCAAGTTCCACAAGGAGATGACGCCCTCTTGACGGTCAAGCTTCAGGTAGAGGTTTGTCGGGTCTTGCGTGTACTCTTTTGTGTTGGCGTCCAGCTTCAGCAGCCAGTCGTAGCCTTTTTCCGGCGTGTCTGGGCCTTGGCGGTAGATCATCGCGGAGTAGATCGTGCGCATCGTGCCGGACGGCAGGACGTTGCGGATGACGATTTTGTCCTTGAACTTCGGATCGAGCAGCTCATCCCAATCTTGGGGCGCTTCCTCTGGCTTGAGCGCCTGCGAGTTGTACATGATGACCTCTGGCAGCAGCATCTCGCCGTACCAGCGATCTTGCGGGTCTTTGTACAAGTCCGGAATCTTGTCGGCAAACGTCGGCTTGTACGGCGCAAGCAATCCTTCGTCAGCGGCCGTGCTCAGAGCGGATTGCGTGCCGCCCCACCAGAAGTCTGCTTGCGGATTGGCTTTTTCGGCGCGAACGCGCTCCAAAATTTGCTGCGCGCCCATCTCCAGCGTCTCCACTTCGATGTTCGGGTACTTTTCCTTGAACTTCGGCAACACGATTTCGAAAATGTTTTTATCCCGTCCGGTGTAAATGACCAGCTTTTGCGGCTCGCCGGATGGAGCCGGCGTTTCGGCCGCTGGCTGTGTGCCCGCTTGGCCGCCTGCGCCGTTGTCGGCAGGCTTTGCTTCCTGTCCTCCACCTGAGCACGCGGCCACCGTCAGCGCCAAGGAGCTGACGAATACACCTTTCATCCAAGTTTTCAGCTTGTGATTGACCTTTTTCAAAACTGACTCCCCCTTTTGTTTTCTCACTCTTTGTCAAGCAGTCGTGTGAACGGAAACGCTTCCAAGACACTGTGGACGGCGCCAATCAGACCTGCTCTCTCCCCCAGACTGGCTTTTTCGAGGCAAGGCACTTCCGGCACCCACTCGGTCAGCCACTCGTGAATCTGCTTCACCCCTTCATCATCGACGTGGACCATCTCTCCGCTCAGGATCAAAATTTCCGGGTTCAAGATGCTGATGATATTCGCCATCCCGTACGCCCAATGCCGGTACACATCCAGAAGAAGCTGCCTGGCTTCGCTGTTTTGTTTGGCGTGGAAAATGAGCTCTTCTATGACACTCGACCCTTCCTGAAGGTCAGAGAGAAATCCCTTGGCCTGGCCCTGCTGCCAAATACCCGGTATGGAATAATGCGTCTCGAACACCCCTGACGCGCCATTCGGGCGGTTATGTACCGGGCCGATTATCATGAAGCCGATCTCGCCTGCCGCTTCCCGGCTCCCCCGGTAAAACTGTCCATCCAAAATGATGCCCGCACCGATGCCTGTACCGACGTACATGTAGACGACGTTGGAGTGGCCGACGCCTGCCCCGCGAACGTATTCGCCCAGCGTCATCATGTTGACATCGTTGTCGATAATGACAGGCACGCCCAGACGCGCCTCGATGGTTTGCAAAATCGGCGACCCCATCCATCCGGTGCTCGGCGAAAAGCTGACCGTACCGCTTCCCCGCTGTGTAACCCCCTGCAAGCCGACACCCATCCCGAGCAGTCGCTCTCGCGGGATCCCGCTCTCGGCGAGCAGCCGCTCCAGACCCGCTGCCAAATCCTCAATGACGGTCTCGCCATTCGCCGGCTGCGCCAGCCGCTTGCGATGCCGGGCGAGAAACTCCCCCTTCATGTCCGCAATCGCCATGTCCAGCGTCGAGCCTTCGAAGATCGCTCCGGCAATGGCGTAAGCCTGGTAGTTGTACTCCAGCAAAATCGGCTTGCGGCCGCCTTTGGAATCGCCCATGCCCACTTCCTGCAGCAGTCCTTCCTGGATCATTTCATCGACCAAGGCAGAGACACACGGGCGGCTGAGCATGATCTGCTTGGCAATATCGGCGCGGGAAATCTGACCGTGCTGAATGACCTGCTGTAAAACTTCTTCCTTGTTCAGTTTCTTGACGAGTTTACTGTTGCCTGTTTTTCTCGGAGCTCGCACGCCTATACAATCACCACCACAGCAGTTAGTTAAGTTTACTAACAAAGATAAGCAAATTATACCTACGTCCTTCAGAATAGTCAAACAATTTACACTTGTCTTTCAGATATTTTCTGGATGTTTGCTTATTACTTTTACTTTTGTATATATATTTTCAATTAAAGTGAAAAATAAAGCTACTAAAATGAGCTCTTCTATGACACTCGCCCCTTCCTGAAGGTCAGAGAGAAATCCCTTGACTTGACCTGGCCCTGCTGCCAAACTCTGACACGCCATTCGGGCAGTTATGTACCGGGCCGATCATCATGCTGCCAATCTCGCCTGCCGCTTCCCCGCTCCACGGGTAAAACTGTCCATCCAAAATGATGCCCATTAAAAAAAGACACTTCTGCCTCATGAAGTGTCTCGTTGCGCACGGCTTATTCCCATTTCGCTTTCCTTTCCCGTATCAAAACGCGCTCCCGCTACTCTTCTCGCACCGACAGCCACACGTCCTTCACCAGTTCCATGAAAGTTTCAATCGCCGGCTCGTCCCGGCGGCGCTCCAGGCAGACGAGCGATGTTTCCGCCTTTTTGGAAAAACGGTACAACTGGACCAGCTCGCCCGTGCGCAGCTCTTTTTCCACCAATGCCGTGCTGAGCAGGGCGATCCCCGTCTGATTGAGCACGGAGCGCTTGATCGTTTCCTCGCTGCTGCACTTGATGACGGAGGGCGGAACGTAGCCGATCTCCAGCAAGCATTGGGTAATAAACCCGTCCAGATTGCAGCCCTCCTGGTAGGACAAAAACGGAAATACGGCCAGCGCTTCTGCCATCGAGCGTCCTTTTACCATTTCCGGCGCGGCAACCAGGGCGAATTCCTCCAAATCGACCACCATCGAATAAATCCCCGGCTGCGAGCTGACTCCGGCAATGATCCCGATATCCGCCTCGTGCGCCTGAATTTTTTTCAGCGCTTCCTGGCTCGTGCACGAGATGACCTGCAAATTCACCTGCGGATGTGTCTCGACGTACGCCTTGAGCATTTGCGGCATGTACTGGGTACAGTAAAATTCGGGAGCGGCCACGACGAGCGGCCCCACAGGCAAATCCAGGTGGTTCAGCCCTTCCTCCATATGCTGCAGCACAGAGAAAAGCTGGTCGGTATGCTGCTTCACCGTTTTCCCTGCCGGGGTCAAAAACGTGCGCTTGCCCACCCGGTTCAACAGCGGATGGCCCAGCTCCCGCTCCAGCGCCTGAATCTGCAGCGTAATCGTCGGCTGGCTGTAGCCGAGCAGCTCGGCCGCCTTCGTCAAGTTCAGATGCTCGGCTACGACCTGAAACGTTTTCAAATTGCGCAACTCCATGTTCGCTATCACCCTCCCGCCGTTTCTGCCTCTCTAGGGAAAAGTGTAGCCGAGAGTGGACATGAAGTTCAACCTGCGGGCTGCACGCTGCGTGCTAGGAGTAGCGGGCCACGATCCCCGCCAGCTTGGCGGCGTCCACATTGCTGCCGCTCACGATGGTCAGCACCTTTTTTCCGGCCAGCTCGCCCACGACGCCTTGCATCAGCGCAGCGACTCCGACAGCTCCTGAGCCTTCGACTATTAGATGGTGCTCTTTTGCCAGCCAGTACATCGCCTGGGCGACATGCTCCTCCTCGACGAGCACGAAGTCGTCGACGATCTCAAGCGCCAGGTCGAGATTGCCCTGGGAAATGCCGCCGTGCAGACCGTCTGCCAGCGAGTCGTTGTACACGACGTCTGCCAGCCGCTTTTCCCGAAACGAGTAGTACCACGGCGGCGAAGCGTGCGTCTGGACTCCGATCACCTGCACCTGCGGGTTGATCGCCTTTGCCGCCAGTGCCACTCCGCAAATCAGCCCGCCTCCGCCCGCAGGCACGAGAATCGCGTCAAAGTCCGGCTCCGCAAGCATGGCCTCCAACCCTGCGGTTCCTTGTCCCGCAATGATGTGGTCGTCTTCAAAAGCGTGCACGAATGTACGGCCCGTTGCTTTTGCCAGCTCGTAGGCGTAGCTCTCCGCCTCGTCATAGCTGTTGCCATGCTCGACCAGCTCTGCGCCGTAGCGTCTGATTCCCGCTTTTTTCGTCTCCGGCGCTGTGCTTGGTACAACAATCAGGGCGGACACTCCCCGCAGTGCCGCCGCATAGGCCACCCCTTGCGCGTGATTGCCCGCAGACGCCGTAATGACGCCTCGCGCCAGCTCCTCCGCTGTAAGCGAAGCGATCTTGTTCAAGGCGCCGCGCACCTTGAACGAACCTGTCTTTTGCTGGCACTCCAGCTTCAGCCAAACGTCAGCCCCAGCCAGGGCGGACAGGGCCGCGGATGAAATCAACGGGGTGTGGAGCACCTGCCCCTGCAACTTTTTGTGTGCTTTGACAATATCCAGAAACGATACAGTTAACAACTTCATTCCCTCCTCAGGAAAAATGCTTCACCAATTGAACAAACAGCTCGATGCCCACCGGAATGGCCTCTTCGTCGAGATCAAAGCGGGGGTGATGGTGCGGATACTTGCTGTTTTCGCCTCCCATCCCTACGAACAGGAAGGCACCGGGCTTTTCCTGCAAGTAATAGGAAAAATCTTAGCCCCCCATGACAGGTTTGACATAGGCAACACTTTCCCTGCCAAACTGCCGGACGGCGACTTCTGCGGCGTAGCGGCTCATCCGCTCATCGTTGACCACGGGCGGCGTCCCCCAGTCCACGACGACTTCTCCGTTCGCTCCCCACGCCGCGCACAATGCCTCGACCGTCTGCTTCAGCTCACGGGCCAGCAACTGTCTGGTCTGCTCGGACTGGGCACGCAGCGTCCCGTAGAGCACAGCCTGGTTCGGAATGATGTTGTAGGTCGTGCCCGCCTCCAGCCGACAAATGGAGATGACGGCAGGCTCGACCGGATTGATCCGCCGGGAGACGATCCCTTGCACAGCCGCGATCACCTGGCCCGCGACATAGATCGGATCAATCGTCTCGTGCGGCATCGAGCCGTGCCGGCCCCGGCCCGTGATGACGATTCGCACATCGTCGGATGAAGCCATCATCGCCCCGTTGCTGATCCCGATTTTGCCCTTTTCCAAAGGCTGCCAGAGGTGCAGGCCGAATACCGCGTCCACCTGTTCCAGCACGCCATGCCGGACCAGCGCCTGCGCTCCGCTCGGGAGTATTTCCTCGGAGGATTGAAAAAGAAACAGCACATTCGGCGCCACCTCTGCCCTGTGCTCGGCCAGCCATTTGGCGGCCGCAAGCAAAATCGCAGTATGCCCGTCATGCCCGCAGACGTGCGCGATGCCGGGATGCTTCGACAAATACGGCTTGTCCCCCTCTTCGTTGACGGGCAACGCGTCTATGTCTGCGCGCAAGGCAATCGTCTTTTTCCCGTCGGTCCCGCGCAGCAGTCCGACGACGCTGGGAGCCGGACAAGTAAGCAGCTCGAGCTGCCACTCCTGCAACCGGCTTCGGATATGGGCAGCCGTCTGGTATTCCTGCCCCGACAATTCCGGGTACTGGTGCAAATAGCGGCGTTCATGGACGGCCCACTCGGCGAGCGTTTTTGTGTCTGCTGTCATGTCGTTTCCTCCCCTCGATCAAAACGGTCCGTACCCGATCAGATGAGCGCCGATGACCGCTACCGCCGCGATTGCATACTGCAGCAAAATCAGCGGCAAAATCCACTTCATCCAGCGAATCCACGGAATGCCTGCAAGAGCAAGCCCTGCCATGAAATACCCCGAGGTCGGAATAAAAATGTTGGAGATGCCGTCCCCGAACTGCAATATAGGGATCGTCTCCTCCGCCATCCCCATGAGGGAGCCTCCCGCGGCAAAAAACAGCATCATGATCGGAATCAGCCATTTTTCCTGGTTCCGAAGCAGCCTGGAAAGCGTGACGATCAGCGCTTCAATCGCCCCTGTCGCCGTCAAAATACCGAATGTTCCGCTAATTATCAGTACAAAAAAGATAATCCCCCGAAGCTTCCACCAAGCCTGTATGCACGCTGTTCACAAGCCCAAGCGGCTTGACTGGCGCGGATTCCAGCCATTGAAACGACTGAGGATCAATGACGCTCCGCCCGTTCACTTCCACCCGCCCGTACTCTCCGGCAGGCTACACATACGTCAAAACGACCGCCACGGCAATGACGGCAAAAAGCAGGGCAAACACGTTGATTTCCCGCAGCTTTTTCGGTTTTTTCGGCTGCGCTTCTGCATGTGGCTGACTCATGATATCCCCCCTGTTCGATATCAAATCCAAGTCCTGTAACCCCAGAAGCGCAAGCGCGAGGCAGGCGAGTCTCCCTCGCTCCGCTGGCAAAAGAGACTCTCCCCGCTTTTTCCCGCCGCTTACTTTTGCGCCTGCAAAAACTTCGAAACCTGCGCCAGACCAGCCTTGAGCACCTCTGTATCGCAAGCGTACCCGATCCGCACCCAGCCTTCCATGTCGAAGCAGCTTCCTGGCGTCAAAAAGGCTCCCGTCGATTTGAACAAGTCGATGCAAAACGTTTCCGATGGCATATCCAGCTCGTATTTCAGCATCGCAGTCGTGCCTGCCTGCGGCTTGACGTAGGAGATGAGCGGCTCGCTCGCCACCCAGTCGTCGAGAATTTGCAGGTTGTCCCGCACGATTTTCAGGTTGCGCTCCATGATCTTGTCCCGGTTTTTCAACGCGTGCACTGCCAGCATATTTGTGCGTACCGCTCGTATTCGTCGCCCTTGTACTTCGAGACGAACTTGGCGAGCAGCTTGTCTTTGATCTCTGCTGCGAACTTCTCTGCTTTTGCATGGGAACGCGGGTTGCTGATGGAGACGCGCTTGATGTTTGGCATCGCCATCAATGTTGCCATGATCTGAAAAGGCGCCTGGTGCCCCGTCCCGATCATCAGCAAATGCTCCGATTCCGGGCGGGCCAAATACTTCGCTCCGATCCCCCCTGCCGCGCCTGTCCGCATGCAGGTGATGTGTTCGCCGCTCAAAATCCCCTGCGGGACGCCTGTGCGGCTGTCCAGCACCATCACAGTCCCGACCAGTTGCGGCAAGCCTTTCTGATCGTTGTCCCCAAATCAGGAGACGAGCTTCAGTCCAAACGCATCCGCCTGGGGCAAATGACCGGATTTGATGTCCATGTCTGCTTTCCCCGGTTCAAATTCGTGAAAGATCATCGGAAACAGCGTCGCTTGCTGCGCCGACTTCATCTGGTAGGCTTGCTCGACCACTTTGATCACGCTGGCCATATCCAGTAAGTCTTCCGTGGTTTCCTGATTGATGACGCGAAATGGAAACATATCTTGTGTGCCTCCTCTCGATTCCCTTCACACTACCACAACTTTTTGAGGCAAAAAATTGAAAGTTCCAATATTGAGACTCCCACGGCTAAAGCCGCAAGCCTTCCACCTTGCGGTGTACGGGTGGGATTCTTGAATGACTAAGCGTTC
>NZ_JBYTBG010000032.1:27569-53078 GCF_058788915.1 Brevibacillus sp. FW301-21C12A | reverse complement strand
TGGAGTGTAAACCAGCCATATAAAAAAGTGAAAAACTACGCTAGAGGAAGATCAAGCACGTTTAATGGTGAAGAGCTCTTTTTCTTGTATACTGATGATAGAAGTGTATACAAAAAAACGAGGTGCTTGATCGTGAAAAAGAATGTCGTTGCAGTCGCAGGTGCGATGCTGATTCTCGGCGGGAGCTTGGCAGGGTATGCGGATGCCGGGCAAGCGGCGGAGCCAAAAGCAAAAGTATTAAGAATGAACATGCATTCCAATCCCCCAACCGTAGATCCGGGCATTGCTGAAGATTCAACGTCCGGCACAATAAGCAGGGCAATCTTCGAAGGGTTGACTCGTTTGGGCAAAGACGGAAAAGTACATGTAGCAGCGGCAGAAAGCTATACCGTTTCGGCTGACGGCAAAACTTATACGTTCAAAATTCGCCCTGCCAAATGGAGCAATGGCGATCCGGTCACCGCCTATGACTTCGAATACGCCTGGAAACGTGCGCTAAGCCCCAAGACAGCATCGAATTACGCCTACCAGCTCTACTATTTAAAAGGAGCGGAAGCGTATAACAAGGGAACCGGGACGGCGAGTGACGTTGGTGTCAAAGCCGTCGACGCCAAAACATTGGTTGTGGAACTGACGAATCCGACCCCGTTTTTCACGGAGTTGACGGCTTTTTACACCTATTATCCTGTTAACAAAAAAGTCGTGGAAGCCGACAAGGAATGGGCAAGCAATCCCAAGACGATAGTAGGGAACGGTCCGTTTCAAATCGAGACATGGAAGCCCAAGCACCAGCTCGTTCTGACGAAAAACCAGAACTACTGGGACAAACAAAATGTAAAATTGGACAAGATTGATTTTTCTATGATTGATGACGGGTATATAGAGCTGGAGATGTTTCGCAACGGCGATCTGGATTGGGCAGGCGCCCCTTTGTCTGAAGTCCCCATGGATTTCGAGCTTTCCTGGAAGTCGCCTGCGCTGTTTCATACGCAAGCGATCGCGGGCACTTACTTCTACCGCTTCAACACAGAGCAAGCGCCTTTTCACAATGCCAAAATCCGCAAAGCTTTTGCTTATGCACTGGATCGTCAAGCTTTGGTGGAGACCATGTTGGCCAACCACCTTCCCGCGACAGGTTTTGTGCCGCCGAGCATGGCTGTTGCATCTGGTGGCTACTTTACAGACAATCACACAGAAGAGGCCAAAAAGCTGCTTCAGGAGGGCATGAAGGAAGCGGGAATCGCAAAACTTCCTCCCATCACCGTCTCCTATAACACGTCGATGGGCCATAAAGCGATTGCTGAAGAAATCAGGGACCAGTGGAAGAAAAAGCTCGGGGTAGACGTGAAGCTGGAAAACAAAGAGTGGAAAGTATACATAGAGGACGTACACCAGGGGAAATACCAGATTGCGCGTGCGGGTTGGCTTGCCGACTTCAACGATCCGATCAACTTTTTGGAAATGTTCAAGGACAAAAACGGCGGAAACAACGACACGGGCTGGGAACACCCCAAATACAAAGAGCTCTTGAACCAATCCGCTTTGGAGCAGGACCCGGAAAAACGGAAGGCGATTTTGGCCAAGGCCGAGCAAATTTTAATGGACGAAATGCCGATTATGCCGATCTACTACTATGCCCAGAGCTGGCTGCAAAGCGAGAAGGTCGACGGCGCGATTTTGGACGGACTCGGCATGATCGACTTCAAGTACGTCGATATCAAGCCTTAATCTTATATAGAGGAAATGATTCAAAGAAGAGGGGTGCCGCTGCCCTTCTTCTTTTTTTCTCCCGCATGGACAAATGACCAATCCATTGTGCTCCTGGCTACATAGAGTAAAAAGGAACAAACTGCAACCAGGGGGGATCGCTGTGGATATTGGCAAACTGCTCAGTATTGTAAGGTCAATTCCCAAGGATAAGCTGAAGACGGATGCAGGCTTGAAGGAAGTCATCCGCGATTTGGGCAAAAAAGCCGGTAAAAACTTCACGGATAAGGAACTGAACGGATATGTGGCGCAGTTTCGGCATATGTCCAAGACGGAAAACGTCGGCAGCCTGCTGAACAAGCTTTCCAAAAAAGGCGTCAACGCCAAAGACATCGACAGCCTGAAAAAGCGCTTTAAATAAAGGGGGGCTTACCAGGAGGGAGGTGGGATTATCGCTGCCAAAACGAGAAAGAAAAAGAAACAGGCCGGTGCCCAGGGGCAACTGATAGAGACGATGAACAAGCTGGCGGATGCGCACAATGTGAGCAATGCTCAGGTGATGCGCGAGATGAGCCAGATGAAGCAAGAACTGCAGGACATGAAGGATACGCTCGGAAGGCTGAAGGCCGCTCCCAATCAGGGGCCGCGGCGCAGCATTCTGTTTGGACCGCGCCGGCGTCCGATTCCCGTGCAGTCCGTCCCTGAGAAAGCAAAGCCTGCGATTTCCATTGAGGATTTGCTGCCATTGCTGCCGCATTTAAGCGGGGCTATCCCGCAACTGAAAAATCCGAAGGTGGCCGATTCCATCAAAGTGCTGTCCAATCCGGCCGTCCTGTCCATGATTCAACAGTTTATCGCCAACGGCGGCTTGAACATGCTGAAAGCGCCTGTAGAAGAAGTGAGCAGACGAGAACGGCGCGGGTTGTTTCGCTAATCGACAACTTTCTTGGTTTTCTGGACTGCTTCTTTGTCAAAAAGGAGCAGTCTTTTGTCTTTTTGGTACGAAAAGACTATAAACTTTACAGATGTTGACGCGTCTAATAGAATGGTGAACGTTGCACAATGGTCTAACGCCACACAACAGAACAGACATCACGGAGGAGGTCAGGATGAAAAGACGATTTTACCCTCTGCTTCTGGCGCTGCTGGTCCTGCTGCTTATCCCCGGTTGGGCGGCTGCGGCAAGTAGTGCAACTGAGGAAGCCGTCAACCTGATGATCGGTGGACAAGCAGTGACCCCGGACGTGCCACCAGTCATCAAGAGCGGGCGGACATTGGTTCCCGTGCGTGTCATCGCAGAAGGTTTGGGCGCGGATGTCGCCTGGAACGAAGCGAAGCGGACAGCGGTGATTACACGGGGTACGACGCAGCTTTCCCTCACATTGGACTCGCGCACAGCGCTATTGAACGGCAAGCAGGTAAAGCTGGATACGCCGCCTGTCATCTCCCAGCAGCGCATGCTGCTCCCTCTGCGGTTTGTCGGGGAATCGCTCGGGATCACTGTAGGGTGGGACAACAGCTCCCGCACCGTCATTGCTAACGAAACGCCACAGGTTACGCTGAACGGCCGTGCTCCTGAAAAAGCGATCAAGCTGTATCAAGTGTCGGACACCATGTACGTGTCTGCCGATGCGGTCGCGGAGCAGGTCGGACAAAAAGGCTTTGTATGGAATCGCCCGGAACGCGGCATGACGATCGACAGTCAACTGGTTCTTCCAATTGAGCAAGTAGAGGACGAGCTAGGCGGTTCGATCACTTGGAACAAGAAAAAGAATCTGCTTGAAATCGAAAGACTCAATCGGCTGACAGGTGTTACAAAGGATGGGGATCGCGTACATATTGAGATGAAGCTGCCCGTGCAGGCCAATTCTTTTGTGCTCACAGGCCCCCATCGCATCGTGCTGGACCTCCCGCAAACCGCTTTGGCGGACGATTTGGTGGAAGAGTTGAAAAAGAACGAAGAAAACGGCAGTATCGGAGAGTCAGAGGAGCGCAAGCAAGCAGCTTCTTCCGGCGAAGAGGACGAGCAGTCAGCAGCCAGCGAGCCAAAAGAAGAGCCGCTGATCGCAAGCCTGCGGTACAGCCAGTACAGTGTTTCGCCAGAGACCGTGCGTGTCGTGATTGAGCTGAACCAGAAGAGCGAGTATAATCTGGCCTATACAAAAGACGGCATTGAAGTGAAGCTGACGCCCAAGCCTAAGAAAACAGGCTACCTGATCGTAGTCGACGCGGGTCATGGCGGAAAAGACCCAGGTGCATTGGGCGTGGCGGGCAACCACGAGAAAGACTACACGCTGGCTGTCGCCAACAAAGTAGTCGCTTTGCTGAAGCAATATCCGGAGTTTCAAGTAGTGCCTGTGCGCACGACAGATGTGTTCTACGAGCTGTCCGAGCGTGTGGCAATCGCGAATGAGCTGGAGGCGGACCTGTTCTTGTCCATTCACGCCAACTCGTTCCCGAAACCGACGACAGGCGGTACGGAAACCTTCTATTACAATGCAAACAGCAAGACGTTTGCGCAATTGGTGCACAAGCACCTGCAAGGAGCAACGCAGTTCCCGGATCGGGGAGTCAAGGCGAGCGGCTTTTACGTTATCAAGAACACGAAAATGCCAGCCGTGTTGACAGAGACAGGTTTCCTGTCCAATCCGCAAGAAAATGCGCTGCTGACCTCGCCTGCATTCCAGGACAAAATCGCGAAAGCCCTCGTTGCGGCTATCCGTGAATACTATCAGTCTTATCAGTAAGGGAGGCTTTCACGATGAAAAAAAGTCGGATGATCTGGGTGGCGGCTTTGGCTGTGCTGCTAATGGCTGGTTGCGGACAAAATGCGGCTCCTGCACCGCAGCCTACGGCACCTGTTGAACAGCCATCTGGCACGAACACTGACCCATCGACAGCAGAGCCGACACTCAACAAACAGGTCGTTACCGTCTACTATTCCGACGGCGACCTGATGGAGCTGCAAAAAGAGGAACAAGAAATCACTTTTGCAGAAGACATCGAAAAGTACAAGAAAACCCTCTCGCTTTTGGAGAAGCCGACAAAAGCAGAAGAGCACTTTCCGCTCTGGAAAGACTTCCGATACCATGACATCACTTTTGCGGATGGCACGTTGACGATTGATGCCGACAGCAAAAACCAGTACAACCTCGGCTCAAGCGGCGAAGGGATGGCGCTGGACGCGCTGAAGAAAACCTTTTTTCAGTTCCCGGAAGTAAAGCAAATCGTCTTCCTGGAAGATGGCAAAAAAGTCGAATCGTTGATGGGCCATGTCGATGTATCGGAGCCATTGACGCGCGACAACTAAACAGGCAATCGCCGAGTGAAGGCGGCACAACCTGGTAGCATCCAGGCTGTGCCGCCTTTTTGCTGTTTCGTCAAGCGGCTTGTTTTCGTTTTATACAGGGTTGGCTCCATCTTTAAAAAAGCTTAACAATCGCATCACAATCCTACAACATTCGACCTGTATAGTTTGTACTTGTAAGAGAGAAAAACAAACCGAACCTGTTAAGGAGGATTTTCATCCAATGAAAAAACTCAGCAAAATGTTTATGGCGCTGACATTTGTAGGGGCACTGCTCGCCGGATGTGGCAGCAACAGTGCGGCTCCATCGCAACAACAACCAGCGCAGCAACAACCAGCTACCCCGGCTCCGGAAAGCAACTCTGGTTCGACTACAACAACATCCGGTGAACCGATCACAGCAGTTGGTTCCACCGCTTTGCAGCCTCTGGTCGAGCAAACGGCCAAAGACTTTATGGCGAAAAATCAAGGTGTACAAATTCAAGTACAAGGCGGGGGAAGCGGAACAGGGCTGAGCCAGGTAGCAAGCGGCGCAGCAACAATCGGTAACTCCGACATTTTCGCAGAAGAGAAAAAAGGCATTCCGGCAAACGAACTGGTTGACCATAAAGTAGCCGTTGTCGGAATGGCAGCAGCGGTTAGCCCGCAAGTAAAAGTAGACAACCTGACCAAGCAACAACTGATCGACATCTTCACTGGCAAAATCACCAACTGGAAAGAAGTTGGCGGCGATGACATGAAAATCACGCTGGTGAACCGTCCGAAGTCTTCCGGTACTCGTGCAACATTCAGCAAATTCGCACTGGACGGAAAAGAAGAAGCAGAAGGCATCACAGAGGATTCCTCCGGTACTGTTCGCAAAATCATTGCCGAAACACCGGGCGCAATCGGCTACCTGGCTCTGTCCTACTTCAATGACTCCGTAAAAGCATTGAAACTGGATGGCGTGGAAGCAAACGCAGAAAACATCGCAACGAACAAATACCCAGTGTGGGCATACGAGCACATGTACACAAAAGGCGAGCCTACTGGCAACGCAAAAGCGTTCCTGGATTACATCCTGTCTGAAGAAGTGCAAAAGAAAACGATTGTCGATCTGGGCTTCCTGCCAATCACAGACATGAAAGTAGAACGCGACGCTGAAGGAAAAGTAACACAAAAATAAGACACTCACGGGTCAACAGCAAAATAGAGGGGTGGAGGGGCCTTACCCCTCATTTTGCTTGCGCGAAAGCCGTTTTCTTTCTGGGAGGGAGAACATGAACCATCGTATTGAAGGGGTAGAGACAAATCGCCAATCGCTGATTGCGCGAAAAATGCTGACATATAACAAACGTCAATTTACAGAGAACATGACGGGCCGAACGATTGCCATGGTCTGTGCGGCCTTGCTGGTCATCGTCGTTTTGTCGATTACGTACTTCATCGCTTCAAAAGGGCTGTCCACCTTTTTGGTCGACGGCGTCAGTATCAGCGAATTTTTAACACAGATGAAATGGGACCCGGAGGGCGAGCCTGCACTCTACGGTGTGTTCCCGTTCATTCTCGGATCGTTTTTGGTGACGGCTTTGGCTGCGTTGATCGCGGCACCGCTCGGGATCGGGGCGGCTATTTTCATGACGGAAATTTTTCCGGGCTTCGGCAAAAAAGTGTTGAAGCCGGTGATCGAGCTTTTGGTTGGCATTCCATCCGTTGTGTACGGATATGTTGGTCTTACTCTTCTGGTTCCTTTTATTCGCGAACAATTTGACGTTCTTGGTTTCAGTCTTTTGGCAGGGGGGCTTGTGCTTGCCCTGATGATCCTGCCTACGATCACCAGCGTGGCGACAGACGCCATTGAAGCCGTACCGCAAGATTTGCGCAACGCTTCTCTCGCTTTGGGAGCCACACGCTGGCAGACGATCTGGAATGTGGTGCTGCATTCTTCGCTTCCCGGCTGCCTGACCGCGGTTGTATTGGGGATGGCTCGCGCTTTTGGCGAAGCGCTCGCCGTACAGATGGTCATCGGGAACACGACGAAGCTTCCGGGCAGTCTCTTGGACCCGATCAGCACGCTGACCAGCGGCATCACGCTGAACATGGGGAATACGATTCAGGGAACCCCGTACAACAATGCACTCTGGTCCATGGCGCTTCTGCTGCTTCTGATGTCGTTCGTCTTCATTATGATCTTGCGCTTTTTGGGCAGAAAGAGGCTGGTGAAGTAGATGAGAGCGAGACTGATGGACCGCGTTGCTACGATCGTTTTGACGTTGATTGCCGCTTTGATTATCGGCACGCTCATTGGCTTGCTCGGCTTCATTTTGACGCAAGGCTGGCACAAGCTGAACCTGGACTTTTTGACCTCGCCGCCAGATATCGTCAATGCAGGGGGCGGGATTGGTCCGCAGTTGTTCAACTCGTTTTATTTGCTGGTTTTGACCATGCTGATCGCCTTGCCGATTGGAATCGGAGCAGGTATTTATATGGCTGAATACGCGCCGGATAACAAGTTGACGCAGTTTATCCGCATGAGTATAGAAGTGCTTTCTTCTTTGCCGTCCATTGTCGTTGGTTTGTTTGGCTTGCTCGTCTTCGTAAACATGACAGGCTGGGGCTATACGCTTTTCTCCGGTGCCCTCGCGCTGACCGTCTTCAACCTGCCGCTGCTCGTGCGCGTGACAGAGGATGCGTTGCGCAACGTGCCGCGCAGCCAAAAAGAAGCGAGCCTGGCGCTTGGCATCACCAAATGGCGGACAATTGTCTCCGTCATTCTTCCGGCGGCTTTGCCTGGGATCATTACGGGGGCGATTCTCGCTTCCGGACGCGTCTTCGGGGAAGCGGCTGCCTTGCTGTTTACCGCAGGGATGTCTTCACCGAACCTGAACTTTGCTGATTTCTCGCTGAACAGCCCGACTTCGCCGCTGAATCCGTTCCGCCCGGCCGAAACGCTGGCTGTGCATATCTGGAAAGTAAACAGCGAAGGGCTGACGCCGGATGCGCGCGACGTGGCGGATGGCGCTGCCGCTGTGCTGATTATTGCCGTGCTGATCTTTAACGTCTCGGCCCGCTGGTTCGGGACGTGGGTGTACAAAAAGATGACGTCAGGTTCCAACTAAGGAGAGGTGATAGCGATGTCCGTACTCACCATGCAAGATACGATTATTCAGACGAACAATGTCTCGGTTTACTACGGGGATAAGCAAGCGGTCAAAAATATTTCGATGGACATTGAACGCAACTCGGTGACGGCCTTTATCGGGCCGTCCGGCTGCGGGAAGTCCACGCTTTTGCGCAGCCTGAACCGGATGAACGATCTCGTGCCTTCCTGCCGCGTCACAGGCTCCATCGTCGTCGACGGCATTGACATCAACAGCCAGCAGGTCAACATCGAGAGCTTGCGGCAAATCGTCGGAATGGTGTTTCAGCGCGCCAATCCGTTTTTTAAATCGATTTATGAAAATATCGCCTTCGCTCCGCGCTTTCACGGAATGACAGACCGCCGCGAGCTGGATGAGCTGGTCGAGACGAGCTTGCGCAAAGCGGCGTTGTGGGACGAGGTAAAAGACCGTCTGCGCGACTCTGCGCTCTCCCTGTCAGGAGGACAGCAGCAGCGCCTGTGCATCGCCCGCGCCATTGCCATGCAGCCGACGATTTTGCTTCTGGATGAGCCGGCTTCCGCGCTCGACCCGATCTCGACGATGAAAATTGAAGAGCTGGTCACGCAGCTAAAGGAAGAGTACACGATCGTGATCGTGACGCACAATCTGCACCAGGCGGCCCGCATCTCGGACAAAACGGCGTTCTTTTTGCTCGGGGAGCTGATCGAGATGGACGAGACCGCAAAAATTTTCACCTCGCCGGAAAACGACAAGACCGAAGCGTATATTAGCGGCCGTTTTGGCTGAACCGCACAAAAAAATGCCTTCCTTGCGCCTGACGCGCAAACGGAGGGCTTTTTGCATGGTGCAACGCAGCCTGGAATGGGTGTGCTATAGCGCCGTGCAGCTTGCCGGGGCCGATGGAATCTTAGGAAAAAAGCCTTCTACGTAAAAGAGCACCTTTTCGGGCGCTCTGAATTAAGACAAACTTGGTTATTTTTCCAACTCGTATTCCCATTACCCATTGTCATACTTGATTTTGAAAGACGAAGTTTCCCCATCTTGTCTACTGAACACGAAATATCCTTCCTTTAAAGCCTCATCCAAGATAATCGTCGGAATGGAATCACCTGGTTTAGCATACGCTTGCATTATTTCGTCCTGTACGCTAATAAACGGACCAGCTACATCTTCTTCGTATTGTTCTCTCATTTTTTCAATGAGTTTCCTGCTTTTTGTAAACTCGTTGAACACCCATTTCTTACCGTTGTCATCGGTTATGATTTTCATTACGCCCAAATCTTTCGCCTTTGCTTCAATTCCTACTGCTTCTAGTGCCTTAATGTGATTCCCTTTAATATACGATTCTGTGTCTTCACTCGCGTATAGGCTGCTACCAGCAAACACAGCAACAGTGAAAACAAGACCAGTAAGAATGGCATTCCTTTTTTTCATACTCCCCCTACCTCCTACGTGTTTTTATTTGGGCCAATAGTCTTCAGAAACTCGTTCAATTCCATATGTAAATTTTTTACAATAAATTGATTTTAAAAATGACAACCAGATATTACCTTAGTTAAATAATACCACTTTTGTGGATGGATTAATAGTGGAAGGTATTATCATCGCAAATGGTCTGATGATAGGGCCGTATAATGGTTCCCAACTGGCGCAGCTAGCTGTTGGTCTGGACAGCGTGATTGATGTGGAGAAGTATGAGGTGGTAGGGGCGATTGGCGAGTAGTGCTGGTCGACTCCCCCCGGTAGTTTTTTAACTCATGTTCGGAAGCGGTTATTTCTATCCGTAAGCTTCAATTCAAAAAATTAAAGGTTTCAATAAAAGAGCCTTCTACGCAGAAGGCACTGGAGAATCTCCATTAAACGACAAGTGGAAAGAATCGCTAATAACACCATCATAATAATGATAGATCGTATTGGTAATGTTTAAATTATATGAAAATGAATTATTTGAAAAATATCACACTCAACTAAATAAAATAAATTTTCTAAATTCAAAAATATTGACAGGTGAAAAAGAGTATAATACCTCTAAGAGGTGATATTTGGTATAAATACCAAAAAACACAGTTATTCTCTCAACTCATCATTTACATGAGTTGGAAGAAATAACATGCAAGTTAATTGTTTTGAGTAAAGGTAAAATTCAGTATGAGGGCTCATACTCCCAATTCTTAAAGACATATAATACAAGTAACCCGGATGTGGCTTTTGACATTTGTGTCAATGATCAAAAAGCATTAGCATAGTCTTTAAAAAAAGGAGAGGGTAAGATGCTTAAGGCCGTATCAATTGGATTCATTATCCAAGTAGGGATTATACTTTTTAGTGTTATAGATCGTAACTACGGTCTACTAAAAACATACTCTCTATATGCTGGTATCCTCTTTTTTGCCCTCGCATTACTTTTAAGTCTATCCTTAGTATTTCCAGACTACTCAACTGCATATTACGCTGGACATGAAGACACTGAAAAAGAAAATGTTAGCAGAGTTAAGTGGGTTTTGTATTTAATTTTGGTTTCATTACCCAACTTTGTCAGCTTTCTAGTATTTAGTTCGATTTAATACATATTAAACTCAGATGGACTTATTGTGGGGAACAAATAAATAGATAGGGGGTATAGCTATCATTAAGAGATGGTTCTCTATACTCTTAGTTTTAATACTATTTTTCTTTTGTATAATATCAGGAACATTCAATATAACTAAAGAATCTGAAAAAAATAAGTATAGTTTTACGGTAAGTAGGAATGGTGTAGATAGGACATACACAGTTTACATTTTGGACAGCAATATGAAAGAATATATTAGCCTAGCTCGTGTAAGAGGAATACACAATTTAAAGGAGATTTATTATGACAATGTATTAGGTCCAGTATGGAATGACTGTTTTGATAAGGGAGAATATATTTATTTAGCAAACGAAATAAGACAAAACCCACCACAAAACCTTGATAGATTAGAAAAAACATTAAATAAGTTGTCAAAATATGCAATATATGAGGCAATCAGAAATGGTTTAATAAAGTCGAATCAATATTTGGATGGCCCGAATACAAATGTTTGTGTTTTACCCACTGATTTAATTGGTCCTTCTTCCCCCGCTGTAACGATAGGGTCTGGAAAAATAATCATCCTGTACAATGAATATCTGTTTAAGTCTGATGAACAACTCTCTAGTACAGTAGCACATGAATACCATCATAGTGCATGGACTTCCATGTACTTTAAACCAAACAAAGTTAACACTTTATTAGATAGAGCAATATTTGAAGGAAAAGCGATGTACTTCCAAAGAATGTTATACCCGGAAATGGATAATCTCCCCCTATATTCTAATTCGGCTGAAAATATAAGAGAAATATTTTTAACAAACCTTGGATCAACAAACCCTACTATACAAGATCAAGTCATGTTTGGTTATGGTGACATACCATATCTTTTTGGATACAGTGAAGGTTATAAAATGATAAGTAGCTATCTAAAAATGAATCCCAATCAAAGTATTAAGGCTTGGACATCACTAACACCCGATGAGATTTATACAAGTTTAAAAAATAGTTCCTTTGACTTTTAATTACAGTTTCAGATGATCCGTCAAATTAACTCGGATGGGGGGATTGCTTCTGAATGATGTACTCCTCAGTTAATTTTCAACCAACCATACTTTCTTGTTGTTTTGAAAGCCTTCGGACGTTTAGAAAGAGCCTGAAATTGATCTCAGGCTCCTTATTTTTTGTTAAGGCTAGACAAATTAGTAGTATTACCGGATACGTCAGCCGATGAAGCTCTGCCAGTGATGTCAAAGTCGCTACCATCATCTAGTGGCATAATAATGTTATCTTCCGCTGCACAGCCAATTGAAGCTGATAAAGCTAGAGCGACAAGAGCTGTAGAAAGAGTAATGATCCTAGTTGACCGTTTTTTCATTACTAACCTCCGTATGTAGGGCTTGCTGAACGAATGAGAAATATACAAGAAATCATGAATAATATGCAGATTTGGTTCCAAAACAGCAAAGTCAGAGTCTGAATGGCATATCAGTAGTATAAAATACTGTTTTTCCGATCCATTTTGAACGTTTCGTGTGCCTCTTGATTGAACGAAATTCTTACTGGTGCAAGGTTTTTCAAAGAATTCCTGCAAAAACCTTGCACTTGGTCAAATTATAAATCCAGATTTTCCGCAGTTTTCTTTGATTATTTCACGATTCCTCGCGTTTATGCATTGTTCAGCAAGCCCTATGTAAATTTTTTACGGCAACTTGATTTTACAGATAAAAACCAGATACTACCATGGCAAAAAGATACCTTTTTGTGTAATATTCATAGATTTCCTATAAACATTTAGCCAGGATGGACAAATAGTATAATATTAGAATATTTCCTTTCATTCTCGGATCGTTTTTGGTGACGGCTTTCGTTTTGGCTGAACAGCAAAAGCCCTCCTTTCGTTGGAGGGCCTAGACCATTATCCGTTTGCTATCCTTTTGCGCTTGCTATTTTTCAAGATGCCGTGCATTTTTTCGATCTGAAGAGGTAAGCCCCCTTTGAGTGATCTTCCCATGAATATAATTGTAATAATATATATTGTCTTCTTCCCCACGAAAGATTACTTTCGCAGTATAATTCCCCAGCTTCCGATTATATAGAACTTGGATATCCTTCACACTTTCTCGTTCGTATCCTCTGGAAGTGAAATAATTCCGTATGTCCATCTCCATTTCATTCTTCACCCACGGGTATCCGCCTACGATCCATTCAAAATAGACGACTAGCGGGCTGGCTACGAGAATGACCACGGCGAGCCAAAGAATTTTTTTCATAATGATGTAGCCTCTCCTTTACGCTACGATTGGGAAAAATTCATATGGTTGTTATTCATAAAATCTATCTAACCCAAAAATTTACACATAAAATTGAACGACTTTCTGAAGACTATTGACTCAAGTAAAAACACGAAAGTATTAAACCGATTTTTCTGAACATGACTTTGTTTTCAAATTACTAAAGAACGGAGTGACCTATAAAGGTAGTTCCGTCCATTTGGTATTTATATACACTTCAACCAGATGCTAAACACCAGTTTCTTTTCCGTTTATGTATCAGGCTTTCTTAGTTTCGACGTTTATAGCTCCTACCAAATTTGGCTATCCTCCAGAGCACCACACGTAACCACCGATAGATTTGAAACAAGCTCGCTTGGCAAGCGGAGAAGATTTTTGCCAAGAGAAGTAAGCAAAAGGCAATCAGGGCAATGAAAAAATGGGGGAAATCCATCCATTTACATACCGGATATTTCGTGTATCCCAATTACGTTAATGCAACACTGGCGAGCTAAACTGAATAAAAGATCCCGTTTTATCAACATTTATAAAACTATATGTAACGATAACTGCTGACATTCGTCAAAACTTATGGAAATACAAATTGTGACAATTATAAACAAGTCCAAAAAATCAAATTTAAATAAACTACCAATTATGGTAATATTAGAAATGAGGGAGGTACCGAACGTTACACTATATTTGTTATTGGAGGGCACTATGAATCTAGTAAAAAAATCACTAGTGTCTATGGGCTTGTTAGCTGTTTTTGCTTGCTCGGCCGCAATTGCGTATGCAGCACCAATTAGCTTCGAAACATCTAGCACTCAGATTGTGTTTGATAACAAAAAAGGAAAATGGGCAAGCCAAGCTTATACGAAGGGGTCATACGGCACTCAATACTCAAGAACCTACACAGAGATATACGGTGACGGATATAAACGTGACTGGAAAAATATTACAAAGTAATGGGCAGAGAATCACAGGCAGTAGCATATGCTAATACAGGGTTTGCGTCTTACGAGGCTGAGACCATAGAATCTGGTGGACGAAGGACGATGTGGATTCAATTGCAACACATTCTGACGACTCATTCTAATGAAGAATAAGGAGAAGAAGGAAATGAAAAAAAGTAAAGTGAGTATTGCGGCGCTGTTCACTGTTGCAGCATTGGCTGGAATTGGGTTTGGCAACTTTATTACTGTTGAACAAGCTGGTGCCAAAAGTAAAGACCTCATTGATGTAGCATCGGATAAAAGGCCAGAAAAAGTTAATCAAAATATCGTTAAGTCATGGAAAGTAGCTACAGAAACTTATGACATCGACACACAGGAGTGGACCCAATACGATTACACTGACAGGTATAAATTCCTCGACACTCTGAGCCAACAAGAAAAAAATAGCTTTTCTGATGCATTTGTAGAAGCGATGGCTAATAACTCCAAAGAAGGAGATTCGATGCCGCTTGTACTGGTAAATGACAAAAAGGATAGGGTAGTATTCCTGTTCCAACGTGACTTTGGAAAAGGCAAGTCTGTAAAAATTGAACTGGTTGCCAAACAGATTAAGAATCAGATCAGTAAAAATTCCGAAGGCGCAAATAGTGGAAAAGAATGGGACGTAAGAAGCATCGAGGAAAAGTAAAGGAATTGAAGAGGTGGGGCTGTCCAGAAAGTCCATCTCCGAGTAAAAATAGCCGAAACTAAAAACCCAAGAATGTTGATTTTACGGCATTCTTGGGTTTTGCTTTTTTCTCGTTTGGACAACGATCCCGTTTTCGTGACTAAAGTATGATTGCCCTCGCCCTTTTTCACTCAAGGGCGAGAGCTTGGAATTCCCAAAGAAATTCTTACGCAGAAGGCTTTTCTACCGCCCGGAAAAAGCGGATTTCCTGCTCCAAATCTTCCACGATGCCCGCCAGCCGCTCGGAATCGTGCAGGAACTGCTCCGAGAGGGAGAGGCTTTCCTGGTTGGCCGCGACCGCTTGCTGTGTGCCCGAGACGACTTCCTGGGCGGAATCCGCCAGGCTGTCCACGCGGCGGGAGATGATCTGGCTTTGGCTTGCGATGGATTCGGCCAGATGTCTGATCGTTTCAAACTGCGCGGTGAGCGCTTCGCTGATGGCGAAGGTTTGCTGGAAAATATCCGTTGCCTGATGCAGCGTCGAAATGCCGTTGACCGTGGCGTGATCGGTCGTTTCCAGACATGCGGCCACCCGTTCCATCCGGTTTTCCCCTGAAGCGATGACTTGTTGAATGCGGGCCGTCGCTTCTTCTGTCTGTTCAGACAGGAGGCGAATTTCGTCCGCGACGATCCCGAAGCCGAGTCCCGCCTGGCCGGCTCGTGATGCTTCGATGCGGGCGTTGAAAGACAGCAGCTTCGTTCGTTGGGAGATCGAGGAGATCCAGCCGAGAATCTCGCGGATGTCGTCCATGCTCTCGCGCATCGAGCCCATCGCCTGGAGGGAGGCTTTCATGTCTGTCGATATTTTTTGCATGTTGTCCTTCAGCAAATCAATCGAGGTAGCCGCTTTGGCGCTCTGCTCCCGCGACTTTTCGTTTTGCCTGACCGCTGTTTCCATCGACTGTGTAATGCGTGTCATTTCTGCTGTAATTCCGGCCATCGTGGCGTGGATGTCGTCGATTTGCACCTGCTGGTTGTCCATTTCTTGCGCCAGCCGCTCGGTGACGGAGACGACCTCTGTCTGCATGGCGTGAGAGTGTCGCGAGCCTTTGCCCACATGCTCGGCCACCTGTTTGACGTCGGCGATCACGTGCTGGATTTTGCCGATGATGGTGCGGATTTGCCCGCTCATCCGATTGAAGCTGTCGGCGAGCTGGCGGATTTCGTCGTTGGTCTGGACGTGCATCGTCTGAAACAGGTCGCCTTCGCTGAACGCCGTCATTTTTTGCTGCACCTCTTTGACGGGCTTGATAATCTTGCGGACGTACAAGTAGAGCAGCAATGCCAACGAGCCTAATCCGACGAGGGAGACCGCGAGTATCGTCAACTGCAGGCGGCGCACCTCCTGTTTGACCTCGGATACGGACTGCACGACGATCATGCCCCATTTGAGCGCCGGGTCGAATTTGTAGGCGGCAAAGGCGTCCATGCCGTTTATATGAAACGATTCAAAGCCGGAATTGCCCGCAATGACATTGGCGACGACAGGCAGCTCGGTCAGGAGCGGGCGCTGCAGGGCGTAGGCTTTATCCGGGTGAGCGAGCAGCTTCCCTTGCTGGTCGACAATCATGGCGTATCCGGTTTGCCCCAGCTTGATCTGTCCGATTGATTCACTGAGCTTCGGCACGGAGACGAAGGCCACGACGACGCCGACAGGCTCTTCCTCCTCGTTGCGCAAAGCCATGGAGACAGCGATCTTCGGAAATTCCGTGGCGGAAAACTGAAAGACGTCCGAGACGAATGCGTTTGGCTTGTCCCAGGCGCCTTTGTACCAGTCGGCTGTTCGCGGATCGTAGGAGCTGTCCAGCGGCGAGCCGGGGAAGGTCAAATACCGCCCGTCTGCTGTCACGACTTGTATTTCGGAAATGGTTGGATTGTTGTTCACCATGTCGGTAAAAATGCCGAAGCTTTGACTGTTCGTGACCTTGCTGTTTTTGTACGTGGAAGCATAGGAAGCCAAGGCGGTGATGATGGACTGGACGCGGCTGTTCACTTCCTGCAAGGCGGCACTCGATGCATCGTGGAGCTGCTGCTTTGTCTTTTCGTTGAGCGTGCTCTCGGATTGATAACTGATAAAAAAAGCGGCGATCGCCATCATGCTGACAACCATGGTCAGAATCCCGAAAAATAATCTGGTGAAAATCGAACGGTACTGAAACGACGTGTTGCCCAATGTTCGTATTTTTCTCGGCATTACATGCTCTCCCCTTATTCGACAAAACGTTCAGCTTTATTGTAGGGGGTACTATGGGGAGCGTATATGGTTTGTCAGAAACATTTACCATAACTTTACCTGGCTTTAAAACTTTAAGGAAACTTAATATACTTCACATCAAAGCATAACATTCGCACGCTATAGTGGTTGGGAAGACAGATGCTACAACCGCGAAGGAGCGAAGGACGCATGAGTGTTATTTCGGTGAGAGAGTTAAATCTCTTCTACGGTAACAAACAAGCCCTCTACAATATAAATCTTGATGTTGAGCCGAATTCCATTACCGCGCTGATCGGGCCGTCCGGTTGCGGGAAGTCCACGTTTTTGCGAACGCTGAACCGGATGAACGACTCGGTGCCGAATACGAAAATCACCGGCGTGGTAAAAGTGTTCGATGAAGACATTTACAGTTCCAGCGTGGAAGTCGAGCGCTTGCGCAAAAATATCGGGATGGTGTTCCAACACCCGAATCCGTTCCCGAAAAGCATCTACGACAATGTCACGTACGGACCGCGCCTGCATGGCCTGATGGATCGCCACAAGCTCGACGAGATCGTGGAGACAAGCCTCAAGGCCGCAGCGCTGTGGGACGAGGTGAAAGACGTGTTGAAAAAGCCCGCAACCGGGCTGTCCGGCGGGCAGCAGCAACGGCTCTGTATCGCCCGGGCGCTCGCTGTTCAGCCGCAGGTGATTTTGATGGATGAACCGACATCCGCTCTCGACCCGATCTCCACAGCCAAAATCGAGGAGTTGCTGGAGGAGCTGAAAGACACGTACACGATTGTCATCGTTACGCACAACATGCAGCAGGCGGCGCGCATCTCCGACAAAACGGCGTTTTTCCTCAACGGAGAGCTTGTCGAGTTTGACCAGACGCCAACGATTTTCCAAAATCCCCGGGATAAACGGACAGAAGACTACATTACTGGCCGTTTCGGATAACAACTGTTTGTAGTAAGGTAGAGGAGCGGCCCGCTTGCGGGTTCGCTCTTTTTTGCATGGAGGGGAGATATAGCAGGTGGTCTGGATTTCCTTGTTCATTTTTATCGTCACGTTGACGCTGGTCATCTGGCAGCCAAGAGGCTTGTCGATCGGCTATCCCGCCGTCGGGGGAGCGGTGCTGGCGCTGTTGACGGGCGTGGTGTCTCTCGACGATGTGGCCGAAGTGACCTCGATCGTTTGGAACGCCACGTTTGCGCTGGTCGGCATCATCATCATTTCGCTACTGCTGGACGAGATCGGCTTTTTTGAATGGGCGGCCTTGCACATGGCCCGTTTGGCAAAAGGAAATGGCCGGCTGATGTTCGCCTACGTCATTTTGCTCGGGACATTGGTGTCGGCCCTGTTCACCAATGACGGCACGGCGCTGATTCTGACTCCGATTGTGCTCGCGCAGGTTCGGGCACTCAAGCTGGACGGGGGTGCGGTTGTGGCGTTTGTCATGGCCAGCGGCTTTATCGCGGACACCAGCTCGTTGCCGTTTGTCGTCAGCAACCTCGTCAACATCGTATCCGCCGACTATTTTGACATCGGCTTTGCCGAGTACGCGGTGCGGATGGTTTTGCCTACCTTGTTTTCCGTAGCAGGGAGTTTGTTGGTTTTATTCCTTTATTATCGCAAAAGCATCCCGCATTACGTGGATTTGTCCCAACTGAAGCAACCCGGTGAAGCCATTCGTGATGCAAGACTGTTCCGCCTGGCGTGGCCGATCCTCGCTGTGCTTTTGCTCGGCTTTTTCATTAGCGAGTCCATCCATGTCCCGGTGTCGTTTATCATTGCTTCCGCCGCCCTCGTCTTCTGTCTTGCCGCCCGAAAAAGCAAGGCGATTGCCATGGGCCGAATCATGCAGGAGGCGCCGTGGGTCGTCGTCATTTTTTCTATCGGGATGTATATCGTGGTCTGGGGCTTGCACAATGCGAGGCTGACCGATCTGGTAAAAGCGGCGCTCGATACGCTGATGGAGTACGGTTTGCTTGCGACGACGCTCGGGACGGGGCTGATTGCCGCTGTCTTGTCTTCGGCGATGAACAACCTGCCTACCGTGATGTTCAATGCATTGGCGATTGGCAGCACGCAGGCGGAAGGCGTCTTTCGCGAAGCGATGATCTACGCCAACGTCATCGGAAGCGATTTGGGGCCGAAAATTACGCCGATTGGCTCGCTCGCCACGCTGCTCTGGCTGCACGTGCTGGGGCGCAAAGCGGTCAAAATCACCTGGGGGCAATACTTTCGTACGGGGATCGTGCTGACGGTACCGACCTTGCTGATCGCTTTGCTCGGGCTGTACCTGATGCTTGTTTTGGGAAACGAGCAATGACAAAAGCTTGCTGATGCAACAGCTCAGCAGGCTTTTTCTTTTTGCCGGAATAAGAGAGGCGGCCAGGGGAAAAATAGGCGCAACGTGCGTAAAAAGGAGGATGTTTCCATGTGGCAGAGCTGGCCGATAGAGCGTGTGCTCATTTTGTTTACGGGACTGGCGTTTGTCTTGATTGCCGTGCAAGTCACCCTTTTTCATTCCAGGCAAAACTTCCGCCATTGGGCGATGTGGGTGCCTGTCATTGAGCTGCCTATTTTTGCGGTGACGGCGATTGTTTTATCGTTCGTAAATGCGGGATGGCTGCGCGTAGTGTTTGCCTTGATGATGTTCGTCGGGATGGGCGGCGGCGTGTACGGGGCTTACTTGCATGCTGCCGGAGTCAGACAGCGGGTAGGAGGCTTTTCGCAATCGCAAAACTTCCTCGTCGGCCCGCCCGTCATTTTGCCTCTGCTCATTACTGCCATCGCGGCTTTGGGGCTTCTTGCCCTTTTCTGGGGGTGAAGATAGATGGCCAAACATAGACGTTATCCTTCCTATGACGTGTGGGAGCAGCATCAAAACTGGGACGTTCACACGAGACAAGTCGTCGGAGCCAGAAAAATGCCGCAGGTTGCCCATCGGTACTTGCAGCAGGCGGAAGCTTTGCTGTTGCAGGCAATCGTAAGCGTCCTCGTCGACGACCATCGGCTGGAGGTGCTGACCTTTGTTGTCGCGCACCTGGACGATTCGCTGGCGAGCGCGATCGGGGAGGCGCAGCGCAAGGTCGGGGTTCCGCCGAAAAAAGAGCTGTACCGTCTGGGACTGGCAGGGGTGGAGGCGGAGAGCCACGCCGGGTACGGGACGGAATTTGGCGCGCTTTCTGCCGCAGAACAGCAGGAGGTGCTGAGGCAAATCTCCACGGGCAACGTCAAGGATACAGAGGCATGGAGCCAGGTCGCTCCCGTCGATTTTTTCAAAAAGCTGCTGCATGACACAGTGCAGGCGTATTACTCGCATCCGCTCGTCTGGTCAGATATCGGCTACGGCGGGCCTGCTTATCCCCGCGGTTATGTGCGTGTGGAAAAAGGATTGACGGACCCATGGGAGGCGAGGGCAAATGGCGAATAAAGAGCAGGAGCAGCGCGCAGGCGATAGCCAGGAACGCGGTACACGGCAGATGGAAAACAGGAAATACCCCGACGGAGCGGATGTATGCATCGTCGGAGCGGGAGCCGCAGGAGGCGTGCTGGCATATGAGCTGGCAAAAGCGGGCTTGCGCGTCGTCGTGCTGGAGGCAGGGCCTTTTTGGGACCCGCAGCGCGACTTTGCCAGCGACGAACTGGAGATGCAGCGTCTGGCCTGGCAGGAGACGAGGCTGGTAGCGGGAAACGATCCTCTGCGCCTCGGGCACAACAACTCCGGCCGGGGAGTCGGCGGAGGAACGGTGCATTTTACCGGGGTGTTTTTGCGGTTTCACGAGAGCGATTTTATGACGAAAACGATAGATGGCGTAGGGGAAGACTGGCCGATCACGTACCGCGATTTGGCCCCGTACTACGACAAGATCGAGCGGGAAATTGCCGTTTCTGGCCCGAGCCATTTTCCTTGGGGCGCTTTTCAGGGACCCTACCCTTACCCGGTCCGCGAGCCGATCAGCGCGAATGCGCAGTTGTTCCGGGAAGGCTGCGACAAGCTCGGGATCGAGAGTGTGGTCGCTCCGCTGGCGATTTTGTCGGCTCCGTTCGACGGACGTCCGCCCTGTATCAACCGCGGCTTTTGCAACCAGGGATGCATGCCCAACGCCAAATACAGCGGCCTGATCCACCATATTCCGAAGGCCATTGCGGAAGGGGCCGAGGTGCTGTCAGACTGTATGGTCACGGAAATTCTCATGGCTGGCGACCGGGTCAGCGGCGTCTTGTTCTCGCACAACGGGCTGATGCATCGGCAAATGGCGCGGGTCGTCATCCTCGCCGGCTTTGTCGTGGAGACGCCCAGGCTGCTGTTCAATTCCGCGACCTCGCGCTTTCCCGACGGGCTGGCCAACTCCAGCGGCTGGGTAGGCAAGGCGATCATGCCGCATTCCAGCCATGACGTCTACGGCCGCCTCCCGGAAGAAGTGCGCCTGTACAAAGGGACGCCAGTGCTTGCCCTGACCCAGCATTTTTACGAGACAGACCGGGAACGCGGCTTTGCCAGAGGGTACACCTTGAGCGCACACGGGGCAAGACCTGTTTCCATGGCGGGGGCAATTGCGACGGAGCGGGAAGACCAGACCTTTTTATGGGGAAAACAACTGCGGGAAACGATGCTCGACTACAACATGTACGGGCGAATCACGCTTGTCGGCGAAGTTTTGCCTCACCCTGACAATGCCGTCACGCTCAGCGGGGAAAAAGACGAGTACGGAATGCCGGTGCCCAAGGTCACTTTCAGCTATCAGGAAAACGATCGCAAACTCTATCAGCATGCGATCGGCCAAATGAACCGGATCATGGAAGCCATGGGCGGCAAGCCGGAGCACGTCGTCTCCGATACCGCGCATTTGATGGGTGGCTGCCGGATGGGGAACGACCCTGCGCAATCGGTTGTGAATGAATTTGGGCAGTCGCACGACATTCCCAATCTTTTCATAGCGGGCGCTTCCACGTTCGTGACATCGGGTGGCAGCAACCCGACAAATACAGTAATGGCGCTGGCTGCGCGCACCGCAGACAAGCTGGTCGAAGCGATGCGGCAACGCGATGTTTAAGAAGTGTTCAAGGAACTTTTACGTTCATATCTTCCCCATCTTATAAGCCATATAGTATACTGGGAAACAGATATGCAAGGCAAAGGTGGGTTCGTATGGAAACGGATTTGATGCAGGTTTTGTTTTTGTCCGAGGTTTATAAGCTGCTTGGTGACAAGACGCGCTTGACGATCATGGCTCTTTTGCAAGTACAATCGTTATGTGTCCGTGATCTCGTGGAGATTCTGCAAACTTCCCAACCCTCTGTTTCCCAGCACTTAGCTAAGCTAAAGACACATGGTTTGGTCAAAGAGCGTCGCAAGGGACCATGGGTATTTTACTCCGTTAATACAGAATGCTCTCCTGCAGTCAAGCAAATCTTGTCACACTTGCCGGATATGTCACCGATTGTCAAACAAAAATCAGCCGAGAGTGAACCTTCCTTCGGCTGATCGGTCGTAGGAAGCGTTGGATCAGTTAAGATCCAACGCTTTTTTTAGTTCTTCCTTGTCGAAGCCGTGAATGACGAATTGCTCCCCGTTTTCCTTTTCGATAAACGTAACAGGGGTCATGCTGGCGCCAAGGTTGATTGCTTCCTGGAAATACGCATCGTTTTTGCGGATATCTCTGTCTTCAAAAGCGACGTTTTGGGATGCCAGCCACATTTTTTCTTCCTGGCAAGGGCCGCATGTAGTTTGGGTATAGACAATAACGGTTTGAGCCATACAGGTGCTCCTCTCAAGTGTAGTCGAACAACATAATTCGCGGTTGCTGACGGATTTCCTGCGCAGCAAAACAGTTATAGGATGCCCCGTCCTGCCCGAAAAGGACGCAGCCGTCCGCGCCGTTCTGTGATGCCTCGATCTGGAAAATTGAGGATGGATACCAGCGAGGGGGGCGGTACAAATTATATTCAGTGACGTCGAGGAGGTGAATGGAACGATGCCTAAACAAAACAAGCAAAACGGTTTGAACAAAGCAAACCAAGCAGCTCAGGCGCAAAACACTGCGACTGAATTCGCGAGCGAAACAAACGTAGCGGAAGTTCGTCGTCAAAACCAGCAATCCGCTCAAAAATCCGGCCAACAAGCAGGTCAAGCTACTGAGTAGTAGCTATGGACAACAACCCTCGCTATATGCGGGGGTTTTTTCGTTTTTTCATCCGCGCTTGCAAAAAGGCCGAGGAGGATGGTACTGTGACAGCAGAATCTACAAGCTGGGAGGGCGAGAGTCCCATGATTATCGGCATTGGCGTGGATATCGTGGAAATTGAGCGGATCGCCGCCTTGATGAAGCGACAGGAAAAGGCGATCGGACGGTTTTTGACCGAAGCAGAAAAGAAGCTGCTGGCTGGCAAAGCGGAATCGAGACAAGCGGAAATGGTGGCGGGCAGGTTTGCGGCGAAGGAAGCCGGAGCGAAAGCGCTCGGGACAGGCATCGGCCATGCGCTCGGCTTTTTGGATATGGAAATTACCCCGAGCGAGACGGGCAAGCCGATGATGCGAGTAGACGGCGACGTTTTGACCAGGCTCGGTTTGGACCCGCAGCGCGTTCGCGTACACGTAAGCATTTCCCACAGTCAGACACACGCCATGGCACAGGTAGTTGTGGAAGAGCTGTAAACTTGTCTGCATATTGGGACGAGGATGGACATACATTTATATCGCGTAGATCAGGAGGGACTACCTGCTCTTACACAGGAAGGGTAAGTCTTCAGCCGATCAAGCGATATCGCGTCCTTTTGTACCCAGTACAGCATTTTGACACGATGAGCGCGGCCAGAGGCGAAAGACTGACAGATTTCCCAGGAAATAGACAGGGGTGCCCTTCTTTGTCGAAAAAGTTGACAAGGAGGAGTTCATTGAATGAAGAGGGCAGCTTTACCACTGGTGTTATTGTTGGTCTTTACGTTGCTGCTCGGCGGTTGCTTCGGTCAGAAAACACCGGAAGATGTGGTGAGTGACCTGAACGGGACGCTGGGAAAAATGAGCGGGTACAAGTCTCAGGCAGTTTTGACCATGCAGACGGGCTCTACTCCAATGGAGTACGACGTTCAGGTTTGGTATGAAAAGCCCACCAACTATCGGGTAGCTCTTACTTCCAAACAGCGCGGAATCACGCAGATCATTTTGCGCAACAACGAGGGAGTATTTGTACTGACTCCACATCTGAACAAGAGCTTCCGCTTCCAGAGCGGATGGCCGGAAAACAACGGCCCCCTGTATTTGTACGAGACGCTGGCGAAGAGTATCATCGACGACACGGAGCGTCAGATGAAGATGGAGGAAAAGCAGTACGTGTTTGAGGTGAAAGCCAATTACACCGGCAATCGCTCTCTGACCAAGCAAAAAATTTGGCTGACCGAAGACTTCAAGCCTACCCATGCAGAGATTATGGATTCGAGCATGAAGCCGCTGGTGAAAATCGACTTTACCGAATTTTCGTTCAATCCGACATTTGACAAGGATGCCTTTGACAAAGATCGCAACATGACGACCAGCTCGTTGACGGCGATTCCTACCATGGCAGGGGCGAATGGACAGGTTGCCCAGCAGCCGAACAGCCAGTTTGGCGTCATCGTTCCAACGTATGTGCCGGAAGGAGTCAAACAGGGCGATATCGAGCCTGTCACGCGCGACGGCGTGAGAACGGTCATCCTCAATTACAAGGGAGCTTACAACTACAAGCTGATCGAAGCCCGTCCGACAGAAGCATCCGTCTCGTATGAACAGGGCATGCCGGTCAACCTCGGCTTTACGGTTGGGGTGCTGGCGCAAACGGGTGAAAACACGCGACTTCTGACGTGGGAGCTGGACGGAGTAGAATTTACGATCGCCGGCGATTTGCCTGAAGAAGAGATGGTGAATGTCGCCCAGTCGACATATGGTCTCGGCGGGAAATAAGAAAGAAAATACGGGAGAGGGGACGGGGTGTGACCGTCCTCTTTTTTTGTGCATAGGGGAAGCTTTTGGCTCTTACAAATACTCCTTGACTTTCCCGCAAGTTTTCCATTTTTCTCAAACAGGAATCTAATAAAGCCCCTGTACACTTGGACTTGTACCAGGGAGATGCGGTACATAACTACAGCAGATGAAAGGGTTGAGCAAATATGTTTAGCAAAGCAAAACTGGGTATGCTTTTGGGCACGATGGCAGCGGTTCTGAGTATCGGGAGCTTGGGCAGCGCCCTGGCAGCAGATACAGCGCAAACAGAGGCGCAAGCACAGCAATTGAACAAACCGGCAGAGGTGAAGTTCGCATTCAACAAGCTGGGTCACCCGGGCGGATTCGCGAAAGGAATCTCCTTCAAAGAAAACACTGAGCTGTTGTCCTTGCTGAAGCTGGATGCAGCCAAGCTGGAGGAAGAGCTGAAAGCAGGCAAGACGCTGGCAGCCATAGCGGAAGCGCAAGGCGTGTCTGTGGATGACGTCGTAGCGCTGTTGGTCAAACAGCAGGAAGCCAAGCTGAAAGAAGCGGTCGAAGCAGGCAAGCTGACACAGGAACAAGCCGATAAGATGAACGAAAACGCGGCAGAGCGCGTAAAAGAAATGGTGCAAAACACGCATCCGGGCAAAGGACCAGGCAAAGGCTTCGGATTTGGATTTGGCTTCGACAAAAACGAAGAACTGTTGTCCTTGCTGAAACT
>NZ_JBYTBG010000032.1:0-27472 GCF_058788915.1 Brevibacillus sp. FW301-21C12A | reverse complement strand
ACTCGACGCCGCCAAACTGCAAGAAGAGCTGAAAGCAGGCAAGACATTGGCAGCCGTAGCGGAAGCGCAAGGCGTATCTGTGGATGATGTTGTGGCTCTGCTCGTAAAAGAGCAGGAAGCCAAGCTGAAAGAAGCAGTGGAAGCAGGCAAGCTGACACAGGAACAAGCCGATAAACTGAACGAAAACGCAGCAGAGCGCGTAAAAGAAATGGTGCAAAACACGCATCCGGGCAAAGGACCAGGCAAAGGCTTCGGATTTGGATTTGGCTTCGACAAAAACGAAGAACTGTTGTCCTTGCTGAAACTCGACGCCGCCAAACTGCAAGAAGAGCTGAAAGCAGGCAAGACATTGGCAGCCGTAGCGGAAGCGCAAGGCGTATCCGTGGATGATGTGGTAGCCCTGCTGGTAAAAGAACAGGAAGCCAAATTGAAGGAAGCGGTCGAAGCAGGCAAGCTGACGCAGGAGCAAGCGGACAAGCGCAGCGAGGAGTTGGCTTCCATGGTGCAAAAAATGGTGGAAGGCAGCTTTGAGAAAATCGCCATCCGCAAACATGACCTGAAAAAAGAAGAGCAAGGCACAGCGAGCGAGCAATAACAGCGCTGCAAACAAGTCAGGCGGGAGCACATCTCGCCTGGCTTTTTGCGTCTCTGTCGCTGTCTCCGTCTCCCTTCCTCCGCATATGGCAGGCCGGACTGCATGGCGAGATATCTTTCGCCACGCAAAATAACGTTCCGGGATCGCGCGCAGTCGGCCGATTTGCCCCTGTAAGCTCGCGTGTGCAGGAGGAAAAAGGACAAACCCCGAATTGACACGCAGCAGGAAAACACGATACATTCAAGGTAACTTATACCGTAATGAGGTGGCATGCTGTAAGATGAAAAAACCGTCTACCGATGTTTTGTACCAGGAAGAGTCGACCTACGTGGACATGCTGTTGCGAAAAAGCTGGAGTATGCGCATCGCAGAGACTGTCGCCTTCGTTTTGGGCATGATGATTCTCGCCCAGTTTTTTCCGAGCAATGACACGACCTTCAAAGTGCTTGCCTTTGCGATTGCCATTGCGGTCGTCGGCCTGGCACCGTTCCTGTACAAGGCGACCATGCGTCCTGTGTACAAGCTGACGAAGACTCACCTGATTGTCAGCATCTCTGGCAAAGAAACCAGCTACCCGCTGTCAGAAGTGGAGCAAGTTTACGAAGGCCGCCATTTCTACCGTTTGGGAGGCAAAAAAGAATCGCTGATGGTTTCCAGGCAGTTTCTCAGCCATTTGAATGAGCGCTTGTTTTACTATCATAAAGGGAACAAGAGGAGATAGAAATGAAACCGTTTTGTCGTGACACTTGGGTTGAGGTTGATTTGGACGCCATCCGGGCCAATGTCGAGACGTTCCGCGGCCACTTGCCGAAAAGCACGGGCATTATGGCTGTCGTCAAGGCAGACGGCTACGGTCATGGCGCTGTGCATGTCGCCAGAGAGGCGCTGGCAAGCGGTGCCGACTCTTTGGCAGTAGCGATGCTCGATGAAGCGATCATCCTGCGGACAGCGGGCATAGACGCGCCGATACTGGTGCTCGGGTACACCCCGGCTGATTCGGTCGAGCAAGCCAGCAGGCTGAATGTAGAACTGACGGCGTACAGCCCGGAATGGATCGTTTCAGCGAATCAGCGGCTGGAACAGGCTGAGCTTCGCCCTGTCGGTGTGCACGTCAAAACCGACACAGGCATGGGACGCCTGGGCGTTCGGACGACAGATGATTTGCTCGAAGTGGTAGCGGCGCTTGAAAACAGCGCCAAGCTGGAATGGACAGGCATTTTCACGCACTTTGCCTGCGCGGATGAACCGGATACGACCCATGTGCGACGACAACACGAGACGTTTCAATCCTTTTTGCAGGCGCTGCGCGAGCAAGGGAAAAAGTTGCCGAAAGTTCACTGCTGCAATACGGCGGCAGCGATCGCTTTTCCCGATTGGGGGTATGATACGATCCGTTTAGGCATAGGTTTATACGGATTGTATCCTTCTCCGTACATGAAAGAGCGAGCGGACGTCCCTCTTGTCCCTGCTCTTTCCCTGAAAACCAGAATTGCGCATGTAAAGACCGCTGTAGAGCCGTTTACGGTCAGCTATGGCGCTACGTACACAGCAAAGCTTGGCGAGCGGATCGCGACGCTGCCGATCGGATACGCAGACGGGTACTCCCGCCTCTTGTCCAATCGGGGAGAAGTGTTGTACAATGGTTCCCGCTATCCAATTGTCGGGCGAGTCTGCATGGACCAGATCATGGTCAGGCTGGAGCCGGGCGCAGGGCAGGTCGATGAGGAGATCGTTCTGTACGGTAAGCAGGGAGACGAGGAAATCTCGCTGGATGAGGTTGCCGCTTTGCTCGGAACGATCAACTACGAAGTTCCCTGCATGCTGAATTACCGGATTCCGCGCGTCTATGTTCGCAACAAGGAAGTGGCCGAAGTGTTCCATCCATTGGCGATGAAACACGCGCCAGGAAAAGTGTAAATAACTAGCAAACAAAAACCAGCAGGAATTTTGTATTGGAGCGCGAATATTAGTTAAGCGCAAATGTGGGCTTTTTTGCCTGAAAAGCGTACGGATAGGTATATTTTTGCAATGGTTTCGACATAATGGTATTGTTCATGCTGGCTGTTCTTTCAAGAACTGGCATGGTAGATGGAAGTTACGGTCATGGTTGGAGGTGGATTTGTCTTGTCGAAGTCAAACACGAAACGCATCATGATCAGTTTGCCGCAACACTTGCTACAAGAAGTGGATGGCGTCATTCAAAAGGAGAAATCCAATCGCAGCGAGTTCATTCGCCAGGCGATGCATTTGTATTTGAAGGAGCGTAAAAAACGTACGATCCGCGAGACAATGCAAAAAGGGTATATGGAGATGGCGAAGATTAATCTGAAAATGGCATCGGAGGCTTTTGGCGCTGAAGAAGAGGCTGACCATACTCTTGTCCGCTTAGTTAGCGGGGTGTGACCAGTGATTGTCAAACGTGGCGATGTATTTTTCGCGGACCTGTCACCGGTCGTTGGCTCTGAGCAAGGAGGCGTGCGGCCTGTTTTAGTCATTCAGAACGACATTGGAAATCGATTTAGTCCGACGGTCATCGTCGCCGCCATTACGGCCCAAATTCAGAAGGCAAAACTGCCTACGCATGTGGAAATTGACGCAAAAACATATGGATTTGATCGTGACTCCGTCATTTTGTTGGAACAAATACGAACCATTGACAAACAGAGGCTGACTGATAAGATTACCCATCTTGACGACGAGATGATGGATCGGGTCAATGAGTCTTTGCAAATCAGCTTGGGACTCATTGATTTCTAAAAATGAATCAGGCACTGGAGAGGAAAAGCCACTTGGGTGAAGCAAGTGGTTTTTTTGCTATGGGGGCAGGAATCGCTGTATGTGTAGCGAATGTGTTTGGTGAGAATAGTAGACAAAAAGTGACACGATTTGCTATTACTTCCGAGGTAGAGAAAAAACTTCGATCGCATTCATTTCATTATTTCTACCTATTAAGTGAGGGCGGAAGGGGTTTTTTGATTGTGGCAGAGCTGTAGTCCTGAGACAATCAAGATAGAACGAGAAGCAGACATAGTGACAGCGAGGCAAGTGGGGCGAAATATGTCGAGACAGCTCGGCTTCGGTACAATCATGCAGTCCCGAATCGCCACTTCCATCTCTGAACTGGCTCGCAACATTTTTTTGTACGCGGGCACTGGGACGATTACCATAGCGCCGATCGAACAAAACGGTGTGATCGGCTTGCAGTTGACAGCAATAGATGCGGGGCCGGGAATCCCGGACATCCGCAAGGCATTGGAAGACGGCTACTCCACTTCCGGTGCGCTAGGAGCAGGGCTGCCTGGGGTCAGGCGGATGATGGATGAATTTGAGATCCACAGCTCTCCTGGCGAGGGCACGCGTGTTGTCGTCGTGAAGTGGAACAGCCCGATAGAGGAGGGGGTAGATAGATGGTAACCCGAAGCCTGGAAGAAGAGTACGTAAAGCTTCTTCGGGATTACCTGAACGGCCCAGGCGAGGATCAGCTATACGTCGCCCAGCAGATGGGCAAATGGCTGCTCGCGCGCAATGTTTCGCCAGAGGAACTGACAGACATGCATGGGCGGGCATTGGAAAAGCTGGGGGAGGTACCGGAGTTCGTGCGTGCCTCCTTTTCTGTCCTGACCGAAGTGATGATTGAATACGGCAATGAACACCGATCCGTACATAGCTGGCGAAGCCGGCATCAACAGATGGAGGCAGAGCTGACCGTGGCGCAGACGATGCAGCAGACGCTTTTGCCGAGCCAACTGCCCGTTTACCCCGGACTGGAAATTGGCCTTGTCAGCATAGCCGCCAAGCAAATGTCGGGGGACTACTACGATTTTATTTGCCAGGATGCAGAGCGGTTTTGCCTGACTGTCGCAGATATTACCGGAAAAGGCATTTCCGCGGCCATGTGCATGTCCATGCTCAAATACGCGATAGACAGCTTGCGGGAAATGCCGCTTGGCCCTGACGAAATGCTTCACCACCTCAACCGGATTGTCGGGCGCAATATCGACCCCAGCATGTTTGTGACCATGCTCTACGGGTCTTACGATACACACGAGCATTGTTTCCGTTACGCAGTGGCGGGGCACGAGCCAGGCTTTTTGTACCGGGCTGCGGAAGGCGCGTTTTACGATTTGGCGGGCCAAGGCTCCGTGCTGGGACTCAGCCCGAACAGTGAATACGAAGTGCAGGAGGTTCGCCTGGAACCGGGAGATGTTCTGATTCTTCTGACGGATGGTGTAACAGAATGCAAAAAAAGCCGATATTATTTGCAAAGGGATGAGCTCGTACTTCAGATGCAAGCCGAAGTGGGCGTCCATGCCCAGAAAATGGCGAACGCCCTGTACAACAGGCTGCTTACGCTCTCCCAATTTGAACTGCTGGATGATTACACCATGATCGTACTTCGCAGAACATGAAGCAATGCAAAGGAGGGAGATGGCGATGGATTTGTTTTTGGAAACAACCAGCCAGGAAACAGAGCATCGAGTGGTCCTCGGGGGCGATATTGACGCGCATACCGGACCAAAAGTGAAGGAGACGCTCATGTCCCTCGCGAATGAGCCAGGCACAAGCCACCTCTTGGTTGATTTGGAAGCCGTCGAGTACATGGACAGCACGGGCATAGGAATTTTCATCGCGGTCATGAAAGCGTGCAAGCAAAAGGAATGCGCGTTTGAGGTTCAAAAGTTGTCTCCACGCGTGGAAAGGCTGTTTCGCATCACGGGCTTGTACGAACATATTGCCATCCGCAAAGGAGAGAGCGAGTAATGGCTCAACAAAAACCTCAAGCTGACGTGATCCGGTTGACGCTGCCCAATCAGACGGAATATTTGGGCGTAGCGCGGCTCACTGTGTCCGGGATCGCGAATCGCATGGGCTTTTCCTATGAGGAGATTGAGGACATCAAGCTGGCGGTAGGGGAAGCGTGCACGAATGCAGTGAAACACGCGTACAAGCAAAAAGAAGAGCTTGGCTTTATCCACATAGAATGTCAGGTTTGCCGGGATCGTCTGTGTATCGAGGTAAGCGATCAAGGCGTAGGGTTTGCGAGTGAACTGATGCCGGAACAACTGACACCGATTTTTGCAGGCAGAGACCTTGAGGATCTGGATGAGGGAGGTCTGGGGCTTTATCTGATCCACACGCTCATGGATGAAGTCGTGATTCGCTCTGAATCGGGAGTGGCGGTCTCCATGACCAAGTATGTTCGGCGGGATGGGGTGGCTGGCGATGACTGGACAAGCTCGGAAACGGAAGTATAGTCCGGAGGAGCTGCGGCAGCTCATTCACCTGTATGGGCAGACGCGAGATGACAGCCTGCAGGAGCAACTGGTGACAGCCTATACTCCTCTGGTAGAGACGTTGGCCAAAAAGTTTGTGCGCGGACAAGTCATGTACGAAGACCTCGTTCAAGTGGGTATGATCGGCTTGCTGGCTTCTTTGCGCCGGTTCGATCCTTCCTTCGACAGAACGTTTGAAAGCTTTGCGATCCCGACCATCGTCGGGGAAATCAAGCGGTATATCCGGGACAAGACGTGGAGCGTGCACGTTCCGCGTCGCGTGAAGGAGCTCAGCCCCAAGATCAAGCGTGTGGTGGACGAGCTTACAGCCAAGCTGCAGCGTTCGCCGCAAATCTCAGACATCGCAAGCTGCCTGGGCGTGACGGAAGAGGCTGTCCTGGAAACGCTGGAGATGGGGCGGAGCTACCATTCCCTGTCGATGGACAGCGAGCTGGAAGCAGACAACGACGGCAACACGATCACACTGCTGGACCTCGTCGGCCAGCAGGAAGCGGGCTACGGACAAGTCGAGCAAAACCTGATGCTCGACCGGGCACTGCACGTTCTGGACAAGCGCGAAAAAGAAATCATACATTTAACCTTTTATCAAAATTTGAGCCAGAAGCAGGCCGGAGACATCATGGGCATGTCCCAGATGCACATTTCCCGTTTGCAGCGCAGGGCGCTGGGCAAGTTGCGGGAGGCTTTGCGGGTAGAACAACTGGAAACGGCAAAGACAGCGACATAGACATAACGGGAAAATGGGAAGAGGGGCGTGTGCGCCTCTTTTTTTTGTACAGATAAGAATTTATAAGATTCTTATCCAGTGTAAGGGCAACTAAGGCTGCGTCAATGGCTTGGCGCAGCCAAGTTTTCTAACGCTTTTCCAGACGTTTCTAGCAAATGTGGTACAATAAACGGCGAAGTACGAGCGCAGGAGGAATGTATGGAGCTTACATTGATGATCCAGACAATCGCCCAGGATACGGGCGTCAAACCTCATCAGGTGGAACGCACGGTTGCCCTTTTGGATGAAGGCAATACGGTTCCCTTCATTGCCCGTTATCGCAAGGAGATGACCGGGCAGTTGGACGAAACGCAAATTCGGGCGATCGAGGAACGCGTGCGTTATTTGCGCAACTTGTCAGTACGAAAAGAAGAAGTCGTCCGGCTCATCGAGGAGCAGGGCAAGCTGACGGAAGAGCTGAAAGCAGCGATTGAGCGGGCGACGAAGCTGCAAGAGGTGGAAGACCTCTACAGGCCGTACCGGCAAAAACGCCGCACGCGCGCGACGATGGCCAAGGAAAAAGGGCTGGAGCCACTCGCCAACTACTTGCTGAGCTTGCCCAAGACAGGCGATCCCGAACAGGAAGCACAAAAATACGTAGACGCGGAAAAAGGCGTAGACACGATCGCGCAAGCCTTGCAGGGGGCGATGGACATCGTCGCCGAGCACTTTTCCGACGATCCGGATATCCGCCAGTGGGTTCGCCAGCGCACCGTGCAAAAAGGGCTGCTTCTGACCGAGCAAAAGGTGGAAGAAGCAGACGAGAAAAACGTCTATCAAATGTACTACGCATACAGCGAGCCGTTGAAAAAGGTCGTTCCGCACCGCGTGCTCGCCATCAACCGCGGCGAGAGCGAAGGCATCTTGAAGGTGACGGTAGAAGCGCCTGTGGCGGAAATTTTGGCCTGGATGCAGCGGCGGCTCATTCCCCGCGACACCGTCGTGCGCTCTTTGCTGGAACAGACGATTGAAGACGCGTACAAGCGCCTGATCGCCCCGTCGATTGAGCGTGAGGTGCGCGCGGAGCTGACAGAGGTGGCAGAAGAACGGGCCATCCACATTTTTGCGGAAAACTTGCGCAATCTGCTCCTGCAGCCTCCCGTCAAAGGCAAAGTCGTCCTGGGCGTCGACCCGGCATTCCGGACGGGCTGCAAGCTGGCAGTCGTCGATGAGACGGGCAAGCTGCTGGAAGTAGCGGTAGTCTACCCGACCCCTCCGGCAAACAAGGTGGCAGAGGCTTCGGCCAAAGTCCGGCAACTGATCGAAAAGTATGACGTCAGTGTGATCGCGATCGGCAACGGTACAGCTTCCCGGGAGACCGAGCAGTTCATTGCCAACCTTCTGAAAGAGTTGAAGCGCCAGGTGATGTACATCATCGTCAATGAGGCGGGGGCGTCGGTGTATTCGGCTTCCGCGCTGGCCAAGGAAGAGTTTCCGGACCTCGATGTGGCGGAGCGCAGTGCTGCCTCCATCGCGCGGCGTCTGCAAGACCCGCTGGCCGAGTTGGTCAAAATCGACCCGAAATCGGTTGGCGTAGGCCAGTACCAGCACGATGTATCCCAGGCGAAGTTGGCGGACAGCTTGCAATTTGTCGTCGAATCGGCGGTCAACCACGTCGGGGTAGACGTCAACACCGCTTCTCCTTCGCTTTTGCAATACGTTTCCGGCATCAGCAAACAGGTAGCGGGCAACATCGTGAAAAAGCGCGAAGAGATCGGCATGTTCACGTCGCGCGCCCAGTTGAAGGAGGTCCCGCGGCTGGGAGCCAAGACGTATGAGCAGTGTATCGGCTTTTTGCGCATCGTCGGGGGAACCGATCCGTTGGACAAGACCCCGATTCACCCGGAGTCGTACCCGGCTACGCACAAGCTGCTGGCGATGATCGAGATTGCGCCGCAGGAGATCGGCAGCGAGCGTTGCAAGGAGCGCCTGCAGTCGCTGAATATCGAGCAGACGGCAGAGCGGCTCGGAATCGGCGTGCCGACGCTGACAGACATCGTGGAAAGCCTCCTGCGTCCCGGACGCGACCCGCGCGACGAGCTGCCGAAGCCGCTTTTGCGCAGCGATGTGCTACAGCTCTCTGACCTTGGCGTCGGAATGAAGCTGCAAGGCACCGTCCGCAACGTGGTCGACTTCGGCGCGTTTGTAGATATCGGTTTGAAAAATGACGGCCTCGTCCACATTTCTCGCCTGAAAAAAGGCTTCGTCAAGCATCCGCTCGACGTCGTCACCGTGGGAGATATCGTCGACGTGTGGGTCGTAGAGATCGACGAAAAACGCCAGCGCGTGGGGCTGACCATGATCGCTCCTGGCGAGGCGTAAGACACATAAAAAGGCGGCCTCCTGCTACTCGGGACGGCCGCCATGTTTTTCCCAATATAAGAACCAGCAACTGTTCAGCAAACGAATTTGTCGAACGTCCTTCCCGCTGAAGGCACGCTGCAACTGCTTACGCATCCACTGGGGCATGTAGGTACCTCCTGGAATTATTCGCCTATTGGCAATGTATGCACAAAGGCGACCAGGAGGTACTTATTTTCCAAAAAACTTATTCTTCGTCACGCAAAAATTCCAATTGGGCTTGCAGGGCGCGAATCTCGGTCAACAGCGAGATCAAAGGGTACTGGCTCTCCGGGAGAGCAGCGAAACGCTCTTCCAGACTGCTGACGTAATCCAGTCCATCCACGATAGCCAGCTCGCTTCCCAGAAGCTCCAGGTCAGCGCACTCTGCCAGAACGGTCGGCAGCTCAGGCCGATCGGCGATGGTCAGCTTGTCGATCTCCTTGTGCAGTCGCTTGAACAGGGCCACAAGCTGGTACATATGCGTTTGTGGCAGCGCAACGAACTTCAGCCCGACTTTTTCCTGCAAAATCAAATAGCGCATAAGCTCCTCCAAACCAATCTACTTTTCTTCCACCCAGTGTAGCCCATCTATCTGGCACTTTTCAACAGGAACTGCTATCGTGAACAGTAGAGAGGAGCGTTAGAGAGGACATGACCGATACGGAATTGCAAAAGCTGGTGGAGCAAATATCCAGTCAATTTTTCGCCAAGCCGTTTCGCCATCGGGCCCGCTTCAACAGCAGACTGCGCACGACAGGCGGGCGGTATTTGCTGCGCTCTCACGACATCGAATTGAATCCCAAACATCTGGAGGAGCACGGAGAGGCGGAGCTGGTTGCGATCATCAAGCATGAGCTGTGCCACTATCACCTGCACCTGGAGAAAAAAGGCTATCGCCACGCAGACCAGGACTTTCGCAGGCTGCTTGCCCAAGTCGGCGGAAGCCGGTATTGCCAGCAGGTCGGCACGGGACGCACGGTTTTGCCTTATCGCTATGAGCTCGTCTGCCGGGCGTGCGGGATGACGTATAAACGCAAGCGCAAAATGGACCCTTCCCGCTATCGCTGCGGGCGCTGCAGAGGGGGGCTGGAGCTGCGAGAGCTGAAAAAGTAGCGGCTTCGCTGTGGGCACCGGCTTTCTTGCGCGCATTTTGACAGCAGAGGTATAATGGACTCACTATGCAAAAAAGGAGCGTTTGTGGTGGCACATGATGAATTTTCCCTGATCCGGCAATGGACGAGCCGTTCGGACGGACAGGAGAAAGACGGCTTGACCGTCGGGCTCGGGGACGATGCCGCCGTTTTTTCTCCTGCGCCAGAGATGGAAGTCGTGGCCTGCTGTGACGCGATGGTTGAGACGGTCCATTTTTTAAAAGAAACAATGAGCCCAAGCGACATCGGCTACAAGGCGGTCACGAGCAACGTAAGCGACGTCGCGGCGATGGGCGGCTACGCCCGCTATGCGCTGGTCAGCATCGCAGTAGCGCCGCACTGGACGCCGGAGGAATGCCAGGGCATTTACGACGGCATATACGCCGCGTGCGAAGCGTACAACGTGAGAGTCATCGGCGGCGATACCGTTTCCGCCCCGGATGCTCTGCACTTGTCTGTCACCGTGCTGGGCGAAGTAGAAAAAGGACGCGCGATTCGCCGCTCGCAGGCGCGGCCGGGACAGGTCGTTTTTGTGACCGGCCATGTAGGCAGCTCTGCCGCCGGCTTGCATGTGCTGCTGCACGGTGACCAGACAACGGTTGAGCCGTCGGGTCGCTGGGCGAAACTGATAGAAGCCCATCAGCGCCCCCGCGCGCAGGTGGAGGCGGGCAGGCTGCTTCTGGAATCGGGGGCGTGCGGGGCGTTAAATGACGTGAGCGACGGCTTGGCTTCCGAGCTGTGGGAGATCGCCGAGGCAAGCGCCGTCAGCATGTGCGTCGATGCGGACAAGATTCCTGTCAGGGAGGATGTTCGCGCCTATGCGCTTCTGAGCGGAAAAGACCCGCTGGAGTGGGCGTTTTACGGCGGAGAGGACTATCAACTGGTAGGAACGCTGGAAAAAAGCCAGGTGGAGGCGGTGCGTGCGAGGTTCGCGGCGGCAGGCATTTTGCTGACCGTCATTGGCGAGGTTGAGGAAGGCAAGCCCGCCCAGCCGAAGCTGTCCCTGCGCTCGGGCGATAGCCGCACCGATCTGCCCAAGGCAGGCTACAATCATTTCAGGCAGCGCGAGTAAGCGAGGAGTGGATGAAAAATGGGCTATACTTGGAAGCTTGCGGGCGCAGAGGAAACGCAGCGCTTTGCCGAGCAACTGGCGAAAAGTCTGGCGCCAGGCGACTTCCTGGCGCTGGAAGGCGATCTGGGGGCCGGAAAGACGACGTTTACCCAAGGGCTGGCGCGCGGACTTGGCGTTCGCCAGGTAGTGAACAGTCCGACGTTTACGATCATAAAAGAATATCAGGGGCGTTTGCCGCTTTATCATATGGACGTCTACCGCGTGGGCGATGATCCCGATTCTCTCGGCCTGGACGATTACTTTTTTGGCGAAGGGGTTTGTGTGGTAGAGTGGGCTTCGCTGCTTGCGGATTACTTGCCGGCGGATCGTCTGACGGTCTATCTGCGCACGGCAGGCGAGGAAGCGCGGAGCATCGAGCTTTGTCCCCAGGGAGAGCGTTACGTGAAATTGTGTGAGGAGTTTGATTTTGATGCGCGTACTGGCGATTGATACATCCAATCTGGTGTTGAGCGTTGCGGTTGTGGAGGAGGAGCGCGTCCTCGCCGAAATGACGACGAACCAGCAAAAAAACCATTCGGTGAGGCTGATGGACTGCATCAGCGAGCTGCTGGATGCGACCGGAACTTCTCCCGAGCAACTGAGCGGCTTTGGGGTAGCGAACGGACCAGGCTCCTATACAGGAGTGCGCATCGGGGTGGCTACGGCAAAAAGCATGGCCTGGTCGCTGAATGTGCCTGTCATCGGCGTGTCCAGCCTGGAGGTTGTCGCCATGAATGCCTTGGGCTTTCCCGGGCTGATCGTGCCGTTGTTTGACGCTCGCCGGGGACAGGTGTACGCGGGCTGCTACCGCACCAACGGTCTGGAATCGGTAGAAGCGCAGGAGAAGGAGAAAATCGTCTTGCTGCAGGAGTGGCTGCCGCAGCTCAGGGACTTGGCGCAGGGAGAGCCTGTTTTGTTTTTGGGCGAAGATGTGCGGATTCATCGGAAGGCGATTGAGCAGGAGCTGGGGGAGCAGGCCCGGTTTGCCTCTCCTGCTGCCAACCACCCGCGCGCAGCCCACATCGGGTATGCGGCGTTGCGCCGACTGCAGGACGGAGGCAGTGCGCACGAGCTTGTCCCTGAATATTTGCAGCTAGCGGAGGCAGAAGCGAAGTGGCTTGCCCAAAAGCAGGCGGGGGCCGTAAAGGAGTAGAAGCATGAGCCAACCAATTGACCTGGAATATCGTTTCATGACGATGCAGGACGTCGGGGCTGTGGCCGAGCTGGAACGGTTGTCGTTTTCCACCCCCTGGCCGCATGAAGCGTTCGTCAACGAGCTGACGAAAAACCCGAACGCCCGCTATGTCGTCGTCGTCCACCAAAATCGGATCGTCGCATACTGTGGCATGTGGATCGTGGTTGATGAGGCCCATATTACCAACGTGGCCGTACATCCGCTGTTTCGCGGGAAAAAAATCGGCCTGGGGCTCATGATTAAGATGATGGGAGTCGCGAGAATGTTTGGAGCGAAAAGCATGACGCTGGAAGTTCGGCCCTCCAACACCGTAGCGCGCAACATGTACACCAAGCTCGGCTTCCGGGAGCATGGCGTGCGCAAAGGATACTATTCGGATAACAATGAGGACGCAATCATTATGTGGGTGACTTTGTAATGAACAAGACCAAGACGTCGCGCTACGAGATGCGCATACAAGAAGCTTACGAGGCGCAGAAAAAGTCTGGCGCGCCCGTGTACATTTTAGGGATTGAAACCAGTTGCGACGAGACTTCGGCATCTGTGGTCCGCGATGGCCGGGAGGTGCTGTCCAATGTCATTGCTTCTCAAGCCGATATTCACAAGCGCTTCGGCGGTGTCGTGCCGGAGGTCGCTTCCCGCAGGCACGTGGAAAACATCACGCTGACGATCGAGCAGGCTTTGGCAGAAGCAGACAAAAAGCTGGAGGACATTTCCGCCATCGCGGTGACATACGGCCCTGGCCTCGTAGGTGCGCTCCTGGTTGGCGTAGCGGCGGCGAAAGCCATTTCACTGGCGCGCGGAATCCCGCTCATCGGCGTTCATCACATCGCAGGCCATATTTACGCGAACCGGCTGGTGCAAGAGATGGAATTTCCGCTCATCGCCCTGGTCGTCTCCGGAGGCCATACCGAGCTCGTCTGGATGAAGGAGCACGGCCAGTTCGAGATTTTGGGAGAAACGCGGGACGACGCCGCTGGCGAAGCCTACGACAAGGTAGCGCGCGCGCTGAATCTGCCGTATCCCGGCGGGCCGCACATCGACCGCCTCGCGCACGAAGGGGTAGCGAATGTGCCGCTGCCGCGCTCCTGGCTGGAGCCAGACTCGTACGATTTCAGCTTCAGCGGCTTGAAGTCGGCGGTACTCAACACACTGCACAACGCCGCGCAGCGGGGAGAGACGATTGAGCCGGCGAACTTGGCCGCGAGCTTCCAGGACTCCGTAACAGAGGTGCTGGTGGAAAAAACGATCCGCGCAGTGCGTGCCTGCCAGGCGAAGCAAGTGCTGCTGGCAGGCGGCGTAGCAGCGAATCGCGGTCTGCGGGAACGGCTGCAGGCACGCTGCGAGGCGGAAGGAATCCCGCTCGTCATCCCGCCGCTGTCGCTTTGCACGGACAACGCCGCCATGATCGCGGCAGCAGGCTATATCAAGTATGAAAAAGGGCAGTTCGCCGCGCTCGATTTGAACGGCGTGCCTGGGTTGTCGCTGAACGAAAACGAGCAGTAGCTGGATCGAACAGCAAAGTCCATTCCTTGCGGGGATGGGCTTTTTTGCGTTCCGCGAGTCTTGTCGTCTGGAAAGCCCGACCGTGGGAAAAGAACTTGCTGCCAGTCTCTCCCCGCCAGGAGAGCTGTGCGCCGCCTTTGATTCCGCCCTCGTTCCTGCTGTTGCCCAAGCGTTTTCAGCATTATCCACAAGATCAGGATAACTTTCCGGGTTGTTCTCACAGTCGCCTGTGAATACTGGTGATAACGCGAAAAATGGCCGGGAAATTCACGTATAGCCTGTGGATTATTTTGTGGAATATGTGGATAAAAGACTCTGGTTATCAACAGGAGGTACGCCGTGAAGACAAAATTCGTGTGGCTTTTCTTGGTCATCCTGATTTTGTTTGCTCATACAAATTGCGGAAATTCGCTTGCTGCCAACGAAAAGCGCCAGGTCGTCGTGCTGTTTGTAGACGGGCTGTCTTTTTCCGATCTGGAAAAGCTGAAACGCCTGCCGCCTGTGGATAAATGGATCGGCGAGGCGGCAGCAGGTGCCTTATCCATGCGCACGCCGGGGCCACGGACAGCGGCCAACGGTTACTTGCTGATGGGCAGCGGCGCCCAGGCTCTCTATACCGAGCGCAGCGGTACGGCCTATCACCCGCAAGAAGCGCTCTCCCCCAAAGAGACGGCAGGAGAGCGGATGCAGGAGCTGGGCGGTTACCAAGCGCAGGACCTGGCGCGTTCTGCCATCGTTTTTCCCGGTATTTTCCGGCTGCACGAGGATAACCGGGACAAACCGTATTCCTCCCGGCTTGGGCTGTTGGGCACGACGCTTGCCGCGCACAAGATTCGGGTAGCTTCCTACGGCAACGGCGATGTCGAGGAAGCCAGGCAGCGGCACGCTGTCCTGTTTGCCATGGACCAGGAGGGAAGAGTTCCGGCAGGGGATGTGTCCGGCAAAAGCACGTTGTTCGCGCAGGGCTATCCGTTCGGGGTGAAAACGAATTACAGCTACTTGCGCGAGCGGATTCAGGCAGACCGCACATCCGGCCTGATTGCGGTACAGCTTTCCGACTTGTCCCGCCTGTACCAGCTTGGCCCGGACATGGAGCCGGGGCAGTTTGCCAGACAGTATCAACGGGTTTTGCACGATCTGTCGCAGTTTCTCGACGAGCTGCTCTCCGCGCGCGGGGAAAACCAACTGGTGCTGCTCGTGTCGCCAGCAGTCAACCCGGTAGCCGTAAAAGAAAAGGCGCTGCTGTCGCCGCTTTTGAGCTGGTCAGGAGAAGGAGCGGGGCTGCTGACCTCAGCGACTACGCGGCAGGCCGGCCTGGTAAGCGGACTTGACGTATTGCCGACGGTGTTGTCCTGGCTGGACGTGCCTGTTCCGAAAGGCTTGGCGGGTCATGTCATGCACAGCACGGAGAGGGGGACGCTGCCGCTGTTGAGCCATCAGGTGGAGAACATTCATCATACGTACGCCACGCGCTCTTCTGTCCTCTATACGTACGTCATGCTGCAAATTGTGACGTTGGCGTTCGCGGCATTGCTGTGGCTGTGGGGCAGGAGAAGAGAAGGCGCAGGCTTGTCCCGCATACGCAGAGGTGTCCGTCTGGCGCTGCTCGCGCTGCTCTGGTTTCCCTTTTTGCTGTTGGCCGAGAGTTTGCTCGATTGGCAGGTTCACGGTTCAGTCGTTCTCGGGGCGTTGATTATGGCCGCGCTGGCAGCGGCCTTTTGGCAGGAAAACCACTCCCTTGCCCGCGTCACGCTGACCGCAAGCGCCGTAACCGTTGCCGCCTTGCTGCTCGACGGCTGGTCGGGGGCAACGCTGATGCGGCAGTCGTTTCTCGGCTACGACCCGGTGATCGGGGCGCGTTTTTACGGCTTGGGCAATGAATACGAAGGCGTCATGATCGGAGGAACGATCATGCTGGTCGCTTCCTTGTACCAGCTTTACCGGGAGCGGAGCCGGGCGCTTTTCGGGGCGAGCCTGCTGCTGCCTGCTGCCTCGGCCGCTATGTGCGGCATTGTTCTGTACTACATGGTCGCGCCGGATTTGGGCACGGACGCAGGCGGCTTTCTCGCCGGGCTGGTCGGCTTTTTTGTCGCCTTTTCCCGGCTGCACGGCTGGCGCATAGGCAAAAAAGGCCTCCTGCTTCTGGCAGGCGGCCTCATGCTTGGCGTTATAGGGTTGATGGCGGCGAGCCTCGTTTCCGATCAGCCTCCCACTCACGTCGGTAGAGTAGCCCAGCAAATAATGGCAGGCGAGTGGGCGGAGATCGGGCAGATGGTCGAGCGGAAGCTGGCGATGAACTTGCGTTTGATTCGCGTCTCGATCTGGAGCAAGGTGTTTGCCGTTTCGCTCATCGTACTCGGGCTGCTCGCCTTGAAAAACGACCGCTTTCTCCGTCATCTGGCACAGGATACGCCGTATTTGGTAAAAGGCTTCGCGGGCGTCATTGCTGGAGCGCTGGCGGGACTTGCGCTCAACGACTCGGGAATCGTGACCGCTGCGACCTGCATTTCGTTTCTCGTCGTGCCCGCTCTGTACGCGGCGCTGGAGGAGCCGACACAGGAGCGCTGCTCGACGTGAGTCGCAAGTGAAGCGCGACGACACCGCCTGCATACGTTCATGCGGTCAGACAGTCGCTATTCCTCCGACAGCGTGCTCCATTCGTCGTACAACTGCTCCAGCTCCTGCTTGGCGGCTTGGATCAGGTCGTTGCGCTCTTTGGCTTGCACGTGATCGCTGTAGATTTCCGGGAGGCACAGCTCTTCCTCCCATTTGACGATGTCGGCTTCCCGCTTTTGAATCGTCGTCTCGATTTCTTCCAAACGGCGCTGGCGTTGACGCTCGCGCCTTTTTGCTTCCTTGTCCAGCTCGTAGGACGATTTTTCCGGCTGGGCTGCGGCAGTAGACCCCTGCTTTTTCACAGGCTGCGCCGCTTGCTCGGCGGCAAGCTCTGCCAGCTCCTGCTTTTTCTCCACGTAGTAATCGTAGTTGCCCAAGTAGCTCGTCACGCCATCGCCCGTCAGCTCCAGCACGCGGCTGGCTATCTTGTTCAGGAAGTAGCGGTCGTGGGAGACGAACAGGATCGTGCCCGGATAGTCGTAGAGCGCGTTTTCCAGCACTTCTTTGCTGAAAATGTCCAGGTGGTTCGTCGGCTCGTCAAAAATCAGGAAGTTGGCCTGCTTCAACATCAGCTTCGCCAGCGAGACACGCGCGCGCTCCCCGCCGGACAGATCGCTGATTTTCTTTTGCACATCGTCGCCGCTGAACAGGAAGTTGCCGAGCAGCGTCCGCACGTCTTTTTCCAGCATGTGCGGATACTCGTCCCATATTTCGCCGAGCACCGTGTTGCGCTCATTCAGATTGCGATGCTCCTGGTCGTAGTAGCCGATCGTCACATTGCTGCCGAAATGCACGTCGCCCGCGAGCGCCTTCAGTTGCCCGACAATCGTTTTCAGCAAAGTCGACTTGCCGATCCCGTTTGGCCCGACCAGTGCGACACGTTCCTCGCGTTCGATTTCAAACGTCAGGCCGCGGGAGAGGACGGCATCCGGGTAGCCGACAGACAGGTTGTTCGCCTTCATGACGATCGTTCCGCTCATTTTGGCTACGTCGAAGGAAAAATTCACGGACTTGTTGTGCATGATCGGTTTGTCCATGCGCTCCATTTTTTCCAGCGTCTTACGCCTGCTCTGCGCCCGTTTGGTCGTGGTGGCGCGAGCGATGTTGCGGGCGATGAAGTCTTCCAGCTTGGCGATTTCCTCCTGCTGCTTCTCGAAGCGCTTCAGCTCCTGCTCGAGACGAGCTGCCTTTTCATCGAGGAAGCGGCTGTAGTTGCCCACGTACCGGGTAGCGCGAGTCCGCTCGATTTCATAGACGACCGTCACCAGCTTGTCGAGGAAGTAGCGGTCGTGGGAGACGACGAGAATCGCGCCCGGATAGTTTTGCAAATACGTCTCCAACCAGGTGAGTGTCTCGATATCCAGGTAGTTGGTCGGCTCGTCCAGCAAAAGAATCGTAGGGGATTGCAGCAGCAGCTTGGCTAGTGCCAGCCTTGTTTTCTGTCCGCCGCTCAACGTCTTGATCGGGGTCTGGTAGTCCATGTCCGCAAAGCGCAAGCCGTGCAGGACTCCGCGAATGGCGCCTTCGTAGCTGTAGCCGCCTTTTTCCTTGAACGCTTCCGAGCGGAGCGAATAGTTTTCCAAAATTTGCTGATAGCGCTTTTCGTCCGCAAGCACGGCCGGGTCGCCCATTTTGGCCTCCAGCTCCCGCAGTTCTTGTTCCTCTGCCCGCAAATGGTCGAAGACGCTCAACAGCTCATCCCAAATACATCGCTCGGATTCAAGCCCGCCGTTTTGGGCCAAGTAGCCGACCGTCACATCTTTCGGGATGCGGACCAGCCCGCTGTCGTAGCTCAGCTCGCCCGCGAGTATTTTCATCAGCGTCGATTTGCCCGCGCCGTTCACGCCGACAAGCCCGACCCGCTCTCCTGTTTGTATTTGCAGAGAGATGTCTTGTAGAATGGTTTCGATGCCATATGTTTTTTCTATATGTTCAGCCTGCAGCAAAATCATCTGATTCACCTCTTTATATAGTAATGCAAGTGTAGCCTAGAGACGGCGCACGGGACAAGCCTTCAGGGGGCGGTCCTTGTGCGGCAAGGAGAGGGAAGAGGTTGCCATGGACCAAAAAACGAATAAAAAACAGTTGCGAAGCCATATTTTGGAGAGGCGCAAAGCCATGCCGCCAAACGAGCGCCAGCAATACGCTGCCCGGATATGCCGCCATCTGCTGGAAAATGAGCGGCTCGCGGCAGCGGGGGCAATCATGGCCTTTCATCCTTTTGGAGACGAGGCAGACATTTTGCCGTTCATTCAGGAGGCGATGAAAAGAGGGCAGGAAATATGGCTGCCACTCGCCCTTGTCGAGCAGCGCCGCCTGATTCCTTACCGCTATACAGGACCGGAAATGCTCAAGCAGGGCGTGTACGGGATCATGGAGCCGGACCCGGCAAAGGCAGAGGAAGCAGAGCTTGCCCGCCTGGACGCCGTAGTCGTGCCCGGTGTGGCGTTTGACAGGCAGGGCGGCAGAATGGGCTACGGCGGAGGTTTTTACGATCGGTTCCTTGCCGGGCTGGACAAACCGCCTTTTTTGCTCGGCGTCGGCTTTTCCATGCAGGTAGTCGAGCATGTCCCACTTGAGCCTCACGATATTCGTCTGGATGGAATGGTGACGGAAAACGGCTTTTTCCAATCGTGAAGGTTTTGTGTCAGGAGGTTCCTTTTTCTTGTTGTGCCCTCTACACTATGGACAAAAAAGTGTACAATACTAACGAATGAGAAAACGGAGGAATGAACTGTGGGTAAATGGAAGGTAGGCGTTATCTCGGCGAGTGATTCGATTGCCAGAGGGGACCGGGCTGATGATCGGATTCCCATCATCCGCAATCTGACAAGGGATTGGCTGGACGTAGATGTAGCTGTCTACCGTGCCGTTACTGATGATATGGAAGAGCTGCAGGAAAACATGATTGAGCTGGTGGACCGCGAAAAATGCGACCTGCTGATCGTGACCGGGGGAACTGGACTGAGCCCGCGCGATGTGACGCCGGAAGTGACCGCCTGGGTGATTGACAGACCAGTGCCAGGACTTGCGGAAGAAATGCGCCGCGCCGGCTTGCAGCAGTCCCGACGGGCGATGCTGACACGCGCGGTAGCGGGTACACGCGGCAACTCGCTCATCATTAACCTTCCCGGAAATTCAAAAGGGGTAGAAATCTGTTTCAACGCCATCGGCGACATGCTCGCGGATGCTTTGCACATTTTGCAAGGGACAGGCGAAGCCAATGAAGATTGGGGAGGATTGGGTTGGTAGAAAAACCGAAAATGCGGGAAGTTCCGGTGCGAGAAGCGATCGGCATGATGCTGCCGCACGACATGACGCAAATTTTGCCTGGTGAGTTTAAAGGCCGCCTGTTTAAAAAAGGACATGTTATCACGGAGGCGGATATCGAGCCGCTTTTGTCCATTGGCAAGGAACACATTTACGTGCTGGAGATGCCAGAAGGCTTCATTCACGAGGAAGAGGCGGGCATCCGGATCGCCAAGGCCGTATCCGGTCAAGGTTTGACGCTCACGCCTCCGTACGAGGGCAAAGTCTCGATGAAAGCTTCGCGGACGGGTCTTGCCAAAGTCAACGAGGAAGCGGTACACGCCATTAATGCATTGGAGGGCATTGCCTTCTCCACGATGTACGGCGATCAGATCGTGCACCCCGGCCACACGCTGGCTGCCACCCGAATCATTCCGTTGATTATCGAAGAAGAGCGCATTGTGGAGCTGGAGAAGCTAGCTAAGCAGTTTGACGGCCCGATCATCGAGGTGAAGCTGTTCCAGGAGAAGCAGGTCGGCCTTGTGACGACCGGAAGCGAAGTGTTTTCCGGCCGGATCGAAGACAAGTTCGGCGCTGTGATCCGCAACAAGGTGGAAGCGCTCGGCTCTACCGTAGTCGATCAACGTTTTGCTCCGGACGATAAAGAAGCGATTGAAAAACAAATTCTTACGTTCCTCGACGAAGGCGTTGATCTGGTGCTCGTCACAGGCGGCATGTCCGTCGACCCGGATGACAGGACGCCGGGAGCGATTGCCGGAGTGGGAGCGGAAGTGGTCCGTTACGGCACGCCGATGCTGCCAGGCTCCATGCTGATGGTCGCCTATAAAGGGGACGTCCCGATCCTCGGTCTGCCCGGAGCCGTGATGCATGAGCCGTTTACCTCATTCGATGTATTTTTGCCGCGCATTCTTGCAGGAGAACGAATAGTCGCTTCCGACATGACGAGACTCGGTTATGGCGGTTTACGGAAGTGCTAGCTGGTTAGACTGTCAAATAACAGGAAAAAGGAGTGAAAAGCATGAGTACGATTGGGATTCCTGGATTAATTTTGATTCTGGTGTTGGCGCTGGTGCTCTTTGGGCCGAAAAAGCTTCCGGAACTGGGACGAGCAGTAGGCCATACGTTGAAAGAGTTTAAAAACGCAACGCGCAGCCTGACGAGCGACGACGACGATGACGAAGAAGCGAAAAAGAAGGAGCTGGCTGCAAAAGAAGCACCAGCCAAAACGGCTGTCGTCACGGAGAAGGACGCCTTTGACCGCGAAAAAATCGAGCGGGAAGTGCGTGAACGCCTGGAGCGCGAGCGTCTGGAAAAAGAAATTCGCGAAAAGCTGGAAAAGGAACGCCTTCAGATGGAAAAAGAGCAGCAGAAGGCCTAATCAGGTAAGGTGGTTGCCATGAAAGATCAGGAAATGACAGTGGTTGAACACCTAACGGAGCTGCGCAAGCGCATCATATGGGTGCTGGCTGTTTTCGTTGTCGCACTGATAGCCGGCTTTTTCTTTGCCGGTCCGTTGATTGAGTATTTGAAGCAAGAGCCGATCGCCGATGGCGTGCCGATTATTTCCTTGCATCCATCCGATGCTCTTCGCGTCTACATGCAGTTTGCCTTTTTGATTGGCGCGGTAGTAGCGCTGCCCGTTGCGCTCTATCATCTCTGGCGCTTCGTCTCGCCAGGCTTGCAGGAGCATGAGCGGCGCGGTTCGCTTTACTTTATTCCGGCGGCTTGTTTGCTTTTCATCACGGGCATTTTGTTTGGGTATTACGTCGTTTTTCCGATGATTATGCAGTTTATGACCGGCATGACCGCGACCATCGGGGCTGATCCGAACTACGGAATCGCTGAGTACTTCGGCTTCCTGTTCAACATGGTCATCCCTTTTGGCATCCTGTTTCAATTGCCGATTATCGTGATGTTTCTGACCCGTCTGCGCATCCTCAATCCGATGCGGCTGGCAAAGGTGAGACGGTTCGCCTATTTTGGGCTGGCTGTAGTCGGCATTACGTTGACGCCTCCCGAGATCGTCAGCGACATTATGGTGACGATCCCGCTTTTGCTGCTCTATGAGCTGAGCATTTGGCTGTCGCGCATCGTCTACCGCAAGCAACTGCGCGAAGAAGCGGAGTGGGAAAAAGAATTTGGCGGCTTTGAAACGGACGAACTGGTACGATAAGGACGATCACAGAGAAGACCCCTTGCTATCGGGACGGATAGCAGCGGGTCTTTTTTGATGAAAAAAATCGGCTGGGCAAGGCTGTCACCGCTCTGCAGCAGCCACGATGCGAATGACCGCAAACAGGTAGGAGATACTAGAAAAGTTAGGAAGGGGAGGTGTTAGGGCAACATGTGGCTAATTTTATGCTTGACCTTGTTTTTTTCGGCTGGCTCCGCCAATGGCGGAGAGCAGGTAGAGCTGTTCGATTCGGACAAGCAGCAGGTTGTCGCGACGTTTGCCAATTCGGACGTGTTTCAAAAAGAGGCGCAGCAACTGTTACGCACCGTAAGCGGGCGCGTGTTGGAGCTGAATCCGTCGCTCGACCACGTGATGATCGTCAAAATCCCGCTGGCACCGCCGCAGAGGTTGCAGCATGCCCCGTCTGGCATCGACACGGAGATCGCGGAGATGTTCGTCATCATGCCGAAAAAAGAAGGCAGGCGCCCGTGGCTGATTTTGCACACCAAAGAATACGAGACAGTCGTAGTCGAGTTTTCCGGAGCGGTGGATCAGCTCAGGGCGAGCGTCCGTTTGCGCTGACAGCGGCTTACTTGCTCGGCGTGAGGAAGGTTTGGGTGAAATAGTCGGTAATGACGCCGACGCCAAGCTGGGTGAAGTCTTTTTCCAGGATGTTTTTCCTGTGGCCGGGGCTGTTCATCCAGCTTTCATGCGCTTCGATTGCGTCGGGATAGCCTGCTGCGATGTTTTCTCCCGCCATGCTGTAGGCGATTTTGGCCTGCTTCAGACGTTCAAACGGGCTGCTTCCGGTCGTCGCGGAAACATGATCGAAGTAATCGTTCGTTTCCATGTCCAGGCTGTGGGCTCTGGCTACTTTTGCAGCTTCCTCGTTCCATTGCAGGGGAGGCAGCTTGTAGCGGTAGCGGGAGACATTGACGAGATCGAGCGTTTGCCGCTCATTGGCCAGGTTGACCTGTTCCCGTTCGCCCACGCTCAAGGCCGGAGGATCGAAATCCGGGGCTTGCCCCTGGTACGACCATTTCGTTTCGTAAAACCCGCCGCGCAATAGCATTTGCGTGTCGATCAGGCGCAGTCCGGTCACTTTGCTGCCATTTTGCTTGTCCAGGTAAAAAATGTGCGGGATGCCGTTCTTCATGACGAGCGGACGCTGCTGCTTCTGGTTGGTAATCTGGATGGTGGCTCCCATATAGGAAAAGGTGAGCGTATTTTGCGGGCTGTATTGCCGCTCCAGCGCTTGCAGGCTGCTGCCCACCCCGATGTTGCCCAGCATTGCGGTCGGAGCGAGAGAGTACAGGTCCACTACTTTGCCGTTGGCGATGCCCACCTGGACGTAGCGGGCCGGATCGCGGTTGTACACCCACCATTCGTAGCCAAGGCTGCTCGGGTCTTTGCGCGCCGGCTCGCCCAGCAGCTTGCGGACTTCCTCGGCAGGCGTCCCGATAGTCAGCCCGAACAGCGTAGCGGACTCTTGCTGCGAAGAGGCGTCTGTGGCTGTAGCTTTTGCCGGAGCAGTTGGCGCCGGCGCGCTTGCGGGTATAGCCTCGTCCGGTTTGGGAGCAGCCGGAGAAGTGCTGTTGTCGGCAGGCAGCTCCGTCGGGATCGTCGGCGGCTGACCGACCCAGGCAAAATGAGAGGCTTTGTCCCAGCCAACTGGTTTGTTCAGGTGCCGTCCGATCATGGAAAGCGGGACGTAGAGCGTTCCCCGATACTCCAGGGAAGCGGGCACCTCCTGGCCTCTTTCTACGTAATACCCTTGCTTTCCGCCAGTGGCGATTTGGCGTCCGTCCCAAAAGATGGCGGAAGGGTAGATGTTTACCCGTATAAAGGAAGTGGTGTCCGATGAGAACAAACGGCTGATTCCCAGCACACCGAGGGCAATCAGGCCGATCCAGAGCCATTTATGCATGGAACATATCCCTCCTTGGCAGGCTTGTCTGATCGTTTGTTTGATTTATATGAGCCGGTCTGTTTGCTAGAACCGTTTTGCTAGAAAAATCATTTGCTAGAGAAACTGCAAATGGAGACTAGCGGTTGAGAAAAAATGAGGGAAACTACTTGCAAAGTACATAGCGATTCATTATTATAGGAATTGGGTGTTAGCACTCATAACAAGTGAGTGCTAACAACAGAAAAATTTGTTTACCTACATTTTTTGAGGAGGGTGTTTTTAGTGCTTAAGCCATTGGGTGACCGTGTGGTAATCGAAGCTATCTCCAAAGACGAAACGACTGCAAGCGGTATCGTTTTGCCTGATACTGCAAAGGAAAAACCGCAAGAAGGCCGAGTAATCGCAGTTGGTTCTGGCCGTGTTGCCGACAACGGCGAGCGCATCGCTTTGGAAGTAAAAGAAGGCGATAAAGTAATCTTCTCCAAATACGCTGGTACTGAAGTAAAGGTAGACAATAAAGAATACCTCGTGCTGCGCGAATCCGATATCCTCGCGATCATCGGTTAAGGCTCTTGACATAGGAAGTCGAACGACAATACACATAACAGGAGGTTGAGTTTTAGATGGCAAAACAAGTCAAATTCTCTGAAGACGCTCGCCGCTCCATGCTCCGCGGTGTGGAAACTTTGGCAAACGCAGTGAAAGTAACTCTCGGACCAAAAGGACGCAACGTGGTTCTGGAGAAAAAATTCGGTTCTCCGCTGATTACAAACGACGGCGTAACCATCGCGAAAGAAATCGAGCTGGAAGACGCTTACGAAAACATGGGTGCGCAACTGGTTAAAGAAGTTGCTACCAAAACGAACGACATCGCAGGTGACGGTACTACTACTGCAACCGTTCTGGCTGCAGCTATGATCCGCGAAGGTCTGAAAAACGTAACAGCCGGCGCTAACCCGATGGTAATCCGTCGCGGTATGGAAAAAGCTGTTCGTGCTGCTGTAGAAGAAATCAAATCCATCGCGAAGCCAGTTGAGAACAAGTCCTCCATCGCACAAGTTGCTGCGATCTCCGCTGACGATCAAGAAGTGGGTAACCTGATCGCAGAAGCTATGGAAAAAGTGGGCAAAGACGGCGTCATCACCGTTGAAGAGTCCAAAGGCTTCGTAACTGAGCTGGAAGTAGTAGAAGGTATGCAATTTGACCGCGGCTACGCTTCCCCTTACATGATTACTGACACTGACAAGATGGAAGCGGTTCTGAACAACCCTTACATCCTGATTACTGACAAAAAAATCTCCAACATCCAGGAAGTTCTGCCTGTACTGGAGCAAGTGGTACAAAGCGGCAAACCGCTCCTGATTATCGCAGAAGACGTGGAAGGCGAAGCGCTGGCTACTCTCGTAGTGAACAAACTGCGTGGTACCTTCACAGCCGTAGCGGTGAAAGCTCCTGGCTTCGGCGATCGCCGCAAAGCTATGCTGCAAGACATCGCTGCTCTGACTGGCGGCGAAGTAATCACAGAAGAGCTGGGTCTGGACCTGAAATCCACTAAGCTGGAGCAACTGGGCCGCGCTGGCAAAATCGTGGTTACCAAAGAAAACACAACCATCGTTGAAGGTGCTGGCGACAAAGCAGCTATCGAAAGCCGCGTATCCCAAATCCGTCAACAAATCGAAGACACTACTTCCGACTTCGATCGCGAAAAACTGCAAGAGCGTCTGGCTAAACTGGCTGGCGGCGTAGCAGTTATCAAAGTCGGTGCAGCTACTGAAACCGAACTGAAAGAGAAAAAACTCCGCATCGAGGACGCTCTGAACTCTACTCGCGCTGCAGTAGAAGAAGGTATCGTACCTGGCGGTGGTACTACTCTGATTAACGCGATCAAAGCGGTAGAAGCAATCAAAGTAGAAGGCGAAGAGGCTGTAGGTGTACAAATCGTACTCCGTTCCCTGGAAGAGCCAGTTCGTCAAATCGCTGCGAACGCAGGACTGGAAGGTTCTGTAATCGTAGAGCGCCTGAAAAAAGAAGCAGTGGGCATTGGTTTCAACGCAGCTACCGAAGAGTATGTAAACATGCTCGAAGCTGGTATCGTTGACGCAGCGAAAGTAACTCGCTCCGCACTGTCCAACGCTGCATCTGTAGCAGCTATGTTCCTGACTACAGAAGCAGTAATTGCTGACAAACCAGAAGAAAACAAATCGCCTATGGGCATGCCAGACATGGGTGGCATGGGCGGCATGGGCATGATGTAAGAAAGCGGTTCGCCGTTTTCTGCAAAAAGAGGCAGACATTAGTCTGTCTCTTTTTTATGTGCGGAAACCTGCTTGCGCCAAAAGAGCGGGGGGAGGCCGGAGTTTCTGCTGTGGGCGCTTTTTGGCGACTGGTGAATACGATGAGGAGTGGGGGGCTTTTGCTGCTGGACAGTTATGGTAGCAGCTTTTGTCTACGGATGAACGCGTCCTGGCCGTTTACGGGAGAGGGGGAGAGCGATGAACAAGCGCTGGATTACTTTGGATTTGGATGGAACGCTGATGCAAAATCCTTTCGGTGCCTGGGTATTTCCAGAGGTGGCGAGTACAGTTTCCAGAAAGCTCGGGCGTGAGCATGACATCGTTGCTGAACTGATCGCGGAGCATGAAAAGCGAATGGCCCTGCGCCAATGGGTGGCAGCCTACGACTGGGATGATATGCTGTCTGTCCGATGCGCCGCTCTCGGTGTGCAGCCGGGCGTCGATATCGAAGCGCTGGTGCGGAAGCATTGTGTGCCGCCCAAGGTGCATTTGCTGGAGCAGGGAATACCGGAGACTTTGAGAAAGATCAGAGGCGAAGGCTTCGCGCTTGCAGTGGTCACCAACGGCTTTTACAAGTATCAGGCTCCTGTGATGGAGGTGCTGGGCATACTCGAGCTGTTTGAGGCGATCATTACCCCGGAGCGCGCTGGCACAGGCAAGCCCGATCCGGCGATTTTTCAGCATCTGCCAGGCGAGGTGCTGGCTCACGTAGGAGATCGGTTGGATCACGACGTGCATCCGGCTAATCAAATGAAGATCGTATCTGTGCTTATAGAAAGAAAAATGCCAGAGGCAGCAAAAGGAATCTCTCCTTATATGAGAGTGCGTGACCAGAGAGTGCGCGAGCTGTGCACGGAGAAATGGCGGAGGGAGTGCCAAAACAACGGGTTACAAGAGCTGCCAGAGCAGTTTGTGCCGAGAGCGATCATCCATTCTTTGACGGAACTGCCCATGGTTTTGGGCATTGAGAATATGGAGTAAAATTCCAGTATGTTTGTACTTGCGTTTTTGCTCTGGACTTGTTAAGATAACTCTTGTCGCTTTTGAAAGGGTTTTTAAACAGAATGAAAAAAGCTAAGAACTTCTAAAAATAACCCTTGATTTTAAAAAGAAGGTATGATATAGTTTAAAAGGTCGGCGCCACGAGGTGCTGATGAAAAAAGAAAGTGAAATGCTCCTTGAAAACTGAACAGCGAAAGCGTTGATGAGTCTATCATGAAATGATTTGCCAGCTTTGAACCAGTAACAA
>NZ_JBYTBG010000031.1:46076-60839 GCF_058788915.1 Brevibacillus sp. FW301-21C12A | reverse complement strand
GTGCCGGCGATAGGAATCGAACCCACAACCCCCTGATTACAAGTCAGGTGCTCTACCAATTGAGCTACACCGGCATATGCTTTTCATCTTTCGCCGCGAGCGTTTCGTGTGTGTCCCGCTCACGAGATTTAATATAGCATGTCTCTTTTTTAAATGCAATAGAAAACCTAAAACTTTTTCATCAGAATTTAAAAAAACAGTACCGTCGCTAGCAAAAAGAGCGGCGGATCTGACCCCACCGCTCTTCCTGCTTCCAGCCTGCCCAAGCAATCCGCGCGATCAGCCTACGCGAAATCCTTCGCCAAGCACCTCATTCGCCGGGCATAAAATGATAAACGCGTCAGGATCGACTGAACGCACCATAATTTTCAGCTTGCTGACTTCGCTCTGGCTAACCACGGCCATGAGCACCTTGCGCGCATCGCCGGTATATCCTCCCGAGCCATCCAGCAAGGTAACTCCCCTGTCCAGGTCATACAAAATCGTTTCGCGCAACGTATCTGTTTCGTTTGAGATGATATAAGCAACCTTCGAGGTATTCCACCCCATTTGAACAATATCAATCGTCTTGCTGGTGACAAATAACGCAATAAGTGCATACAAAGCTTTCTCCGGGTCAAACACAATCCCGGCAAACAAAATCACCAAGCCGTCAAACACCGCCACGCAGGCCCCTAAGCTGATCCCCGTAAACTTGTGCAAAATTTGCGAGGCAATCGCAAACCCTCCGGTCGAGCCTCTGCCCCGAAAAACGATGCCAATGCCGAGGCCCACTCCGATTCCTCCATAAATACTCGCGAGCAACGGATTGGTAGTCAGCGGCTGCAAATGACTCGTGAGCATCACGCAAAACGGCAACACGACCGATCCAACCGCCGCCTTCATGCTGTACTGCCGATCAAGCAACTTCAGTCCCAGGAGGAACAACGGAATATTGCACGCCCATTGAACAATCGCCGGGGAAAATCCAAACAGGTTGTGCAAGATTGTCGACAGCCCGGAAACGCCGCCGGAAGCAATCTGGTTCGGGTTGAGAAAAAGGTTAAAGCTGGTCGCAAGCACCAGTGAACCGAGGAGCAGCATACCATATTCCATCACTTTTCTCTGCGGGCTGTTCAACTGGATGGCTGTTCGTCTTTTTCGCGCCACATGGTTTCACTCCTGACTTTTTCACGTAAGCAAAATCCGCACATACACTACCATGTTTTGGTCGAAAAGAAAACCCCCATTTGCTGTCCTTTCTTATGTAAGATTTGCGGAATCTTGGCAAACATACACGCTACCAGCCTATGCTGCGCCAAGCCATTAACCGAACCTGCGTGGCTCTGAAACCGGAAACCTGGCACGAATCTGATAAATTCTTATCACATAAAAAAGAGGTTGACTCCCTGGAAAAACAAAACGATAATTATAATCAAGTAATAATAATTATCAAAAAGAGGTGACCTGTGATGGATGAACAAATTGCCAGTGTCACAAACCAGGTGAAGCATCTCGGAAAACGCCTGACCATTCAAAGACGCGCTGTCCTGCGCCATATGCTGACGTCTCATCACCGTCCCACTGCCAAGGACGTTTACCATGCCCTGAAAAAAGAAATGCCAAACATCACGCTCTCTACCGTCTATACCAGCTTGCGCCTGCTCGTGAAAATGGGCGTCGTCAAAGAGCACGTAAACGGCGATTCTCCCAACCGCTTCGAGCCGCTCCTGAACTTGGACCCAACAGAATTGAAGGAAGTCATGTAGAAAAATAGCGAGCGAGGCGACAGACGAGTGGTCAGTCTGTCGCCTCGCATTTTCTTTTCTATATTAAAGAAAGCCGGGTTACGATCAGCAAGCATTCACCGCGGGCCGGTCAACTTTTCGCTCAACAGGCCCAACCGCCCTTATGCTGGGCAGCAAAAGCGGACGACAAGCTGGCGGCCCCTGGCGCCAGCACTCAAGCCACGGCGAAGTCGTAGACCGCTCTGCCCAGCAAGCCCAGTGTATGCAACGCCGCTTCCGCCCTCACATCCTGGGACAAGGCGGCAATCGCAAACTGCCGTCCCTGCACGGACAAAATGCCAACGTCATGCTGTCTTCCCGTATCCCAGCCCGATTTGCACGCCAGCTCCCAGACCGCTTGTCCATCCTCCCCGCTGCGCGACGGAAGCTGCGACGGCAAGCCGTTGAGAACTTGCTGCTTCTGCATAATCGCGATCATATCGGCGCTTGCCCACCGCGAAAAACGGCCGCCGCACGCGATCTGCTCCAGCATCCGCGCCACATCGCCCGCGGTAATCATGTTGTTTTCCGTCACGTCCTGCGGGTATATCATCAGCTTGCGGGAATAGCGGCTGCGCTCCATCCCCAGCTCGCGCATGGTCCTGTCAATCTGTTCCTTTCCAACTAGATCAATCAGCATGTTCGTCGCCGTATTGTCGCTCTGAATAATCATCAAGGTCACAAGGTCGCGGATCGACAGCTTCAAGCCTGGCGAAAGCGCATATAAAAAGCCCGATCCTCCCACCAAATCCTCTTTGCGCAGCGCCAACTGTGCGTCGATGCGAGCCTTTCCCTGCTCACAGGCCGCATAGACGGCTGCCATAATCGGAACCTTGATGACGCTTTCGGCAATAAACAGCTCGTCCGGCCGATGCGCAAAATACGCGCCATTTTGCACAGCCAGCTCTTTTACCACGACGCCCCATGCCCCTTTCGCTTCCTGCAAGATCGCTGACAAGCTTTTCTCCAAATCCACCGCTCCTGATCCCTCCTGTAAAAGTCCGCCTCAACCGCCTGTCTATTATCATACAATTCAAAAAACGACTGTTACAAGTTTTGGATGACCATGACTACGACCGACCGCTGCAGGATGTTTTGGCTTTGCCGTCCTTTGGAAATAATAGGGGGATAAACGTACTGTAGGTGAAGCCACATGCAGAAGCCCGGAACGATCGGCATTCGTCAATTCACCATTCTCGTTACGCTGATTACGATTGGCGATTCCATCCTGATCCTGCCCGCAGCCGTAGCGAAAGAAGCCAAATACGACGGTTGGCTGTCTGGGATCATCGGCGTGCTGATAGGTCTGGCTATCGTCTACCTTTACTGCATCATCAGCCACCTCTACCGGGAGCATACGCTGATCGGGAAAAACATGCTCATTTTCGGCCGCTGGCTCGGCACCTGCCTGTCCATTTTGTTTCTGTTCACAGTGCTGATTAACGGCTCTGTCTACGTGCGGGCCATTGGCGATTTCATGACCTCGCAAATTTTAAAAGAAACGCCAAGCGTTGCCGTCATCTTTTTGCTCGTGGCGAGCGCCCTCTTTGGTGCGCGCCTTGGGTTGGAGACGTTCGCCCGCACCAGCGAAATTTTTTATGTCTGGTTCGTCTTTACCTTTCTCTCCTTTTTCTTCTTGCTGACGCCGCAGTTTTCCATCCATAACTTGCAGCCTGTTTTGGAAAACGGCATCGGCCCGGCCATTCGCGGCTCCTTTTCTGTGATCGCCTTTCCGTTTTCTGAACTCATCATTTTTTTAATGATTACCCCTTTTGTTGATCCGTCGCAAAAACTTACCCCTGCTTTCTTGCGCGGGGCGACGTACGGCGGCATCTGCCTCATCGCAATCATCATACTGACGCTGTTGGTGCTCGGGCCTTCGATGACGGCACAGGACAATTTTCCGAGCTACTCGCTTGCGAAACGGGTGCACGTCGGGGAGTTTTTTCAACGACAGGAGGCGATGATGGCGCTGATGTGGTTCGTTTCGATCTACTTCAAGGTAGTCACGTACATGTACGGCTTTTGCCTGGGAATTCAGCAGCTTTTGAAGCTGCGAGAGTACAAGCTTCTTACTTATCCGACCTGTCTGTTATTTGTCGTCGGCGCGATCATCCTTTTGCCGAACGAGACGTTTTTGCTGCAGGCTTATACGTTTTGGCCGCTCTTTGATTTCACCGTGGCGGTCTTGTACCCGCTGCTACTGGTCGCCTGCTATTACATACGGAAGCGAATCCAAAACGAGCCGACACCTCTGCAAAAGTGAGGGCGTCGGCTTGTGTCTTGGGACAGAGGCAGGGGCTTATTTTTCTGCAAGCTGGCAAGCGCGCTTGATCGCGGCGACCCGCTCGGCATCCACGTAGCGCAGAGCCTGTCCGTCTTCTCTGGCGGCAGTGCCGAAGTGCACCGCTTTCACGCCTGTTTGTCTGATGAGCTCGGGAGCGTTCGCTTCTGACAGTCCGCTTCCTGCCAAAATACCAAGCGGCGTCTGTGCTGTCATCCGAACCAGCTCGGCAATGCAACTTGCGCCTTCTATGGCCGTCCGTTTTCCGCCTGAAGTGAGAATCGTGCGCACCTGCGGGTATTGCAACAAAATGCGGGCCGCCTCCCGTTGATCTGCTGCTTCGTCAAAAGCCCGGTGAAAGGTCACGGCCAAGCCATCCGCTTCCGTAAGCAGCAGCTCCAGACCGTGCCGATCAAGCTGCTTTTCCGGCGTCAGCATGCCAAAAACAACGCCTGCCGCCCCAAGCCCGCGAATGACGCGCACGTCTTCCTTCATCACGCGCAGCTCGTCTGCGGTATAGCAAAAAGATTGACTGTGCGGCCGCACCATGACATAGACCGGGATGGACACCGCCTTGACCACCGCCTCAATCAAGCCCCAGCTCGGCGTGAGGCCGCCCTCCAAAATGCCGGAAATCAGCTCCAGCCGATCTGCGCCTCCTTGCTCTGCGCGTCTGGCATCCTCTACCGAAGTCGCAATTACTTCCACAAGCATGTCGCACTCTCCCTTCGTCCGCAAACATTTACGGACATTGTACGAAGTGTTTCCGCCCCGGCGCAAGCGCGGCGCGCGGTCACTGTTTTTCCAGTACAAAAACGGGCCGTTTCTCCCCGACGATCAATCGGTTGTCGTTGGCGATTTCCTTTGGCGACAGGGCGTGCAGTCTTGCGATCGTTTCTTTGTTGCTGTAAGCAATCTGTTCCAATATCCCGGCAATGACGAGCGGCCAGACTGCTTCAGAGCCGTCCAGCACCTTCAGCGAAAAGCTGATCCGCTCCTTTTTCAGCGCAAAGCCATATACGCCCATCGCTCCGCCTTTGGCAATGATGTTCGGATCGGTCAACAGCGCTGTACAAATGAAACGATGGCTGGCGATCATTTCCGGATGGGCCGTCATCCAGCCTGTAATTTTCTGAACAGCCTCCCGCGTCGGCTGGTCGGCGATCAGATCCGGGCAAGCGAGCTTCATGTACGCCACCGCCAAATGCTTGAGCGGCAAGGCGTAGACAGGAAAGCCGCAGCCATCGACGGCAAGGCGGATTTTCTCTTTCGGATAGTCCGCCAGGCTCGCAAAAGCGGCGAGCGCCTCCTGCTGGGCCGGATGCTCCTGCTTGTAGTAATCGTCGGTCGAAAAGCCGCGCTCTTTGGACAACGCCAAAAAACCCAGATGCTTTCCTGCGCAGTTGTGAAACAGCCTGCGCTTCGCTACGCCCCGGGACAAGCAGGCAAACTTCGGTTCTTCATTTAACGGGTACGTCGGGCACGTAAGCAGCTCGTCTTCCCGAATGCCTGTTTTGGACAAAATCGACTCCAAAGCTTCCAGATGATAGACCTCACCGCGGTGCGAAGCCGCAAACAGCGCCGCCTCCCGACTTGTCAGTCCGAATGTTTCGGCAATGTTTTGTCTGGCTACCGGAATCGCTTGAAACGGCTTGGCCGCCGAGCGCAATAAAGCGACGTGCTCCACATCTCCCGCCGCATAGATCACCTGTCCGTCTTCGCCCACCCCGCAGATTATGCCCGAATGAACGTTTTCCAAAATACCGCCGCGATACTCCTCCACTAATGGGACCTCTCGCATCTGAATCACCCGTTCCGCTCTAATCTTTTTGCTAATTATTCCATCGACAGGATAATATCGTGAATCACAATTGAAAAAACAGGAGTGAACCTGCGTAATTATAAATTCGAACCAGAGGATAAAGGGAAATTTTCTCCATTGGTGTTATTAAAAAAATACTAGCAGTACCACCATATTCCGTCAATCGTTTTTTCGCTCACCGTTTCCCATGACGAGCCGATCTGTAGTATAATGGCTCAGGGCGACAGCATGCCGCCCAACTGCATACGAAATCCGCGCGACTTGCGCGGGAGAGGTTCGCGAACTCCCTCTATAAAAAACTAAGGTGGACAACAGTACCGATCCCTTGGTATTGTTTTGTTTTTTTACAGGAGCAGGTTCAAGAACTCTCTTTCTTCCATGACTACGAATAAGGAGATGGAGAGCATGAAAAAGGAAAAAGCCGTCGTTGTGTTCAGCGGAGGTCAGGACAGCACTACATGCCTGTTCTGGGCCAAGCAGCAATTCGGCGAAGTAGAAACGATCACGTTTGACTACGGGCAACGGCACAAGCTGGAGATCGAATGCGCCCAGCAAATCGCCCGCGAGTTGGGCGTGGCCAACACCGTATTGGACATGAGCTTGTTGAACCAGCTCGCCCCCAATGCCCTAACCCGCACAGACATCGACATCACCCAGGAGGAAGGCCAGTTGCCTTCTACGTTTGTCGACGGGCGCAATTTGTTGTTCCTGTCGTTTGCCGGCGTGTTTGCCAAGCAAAAAGGAGCGCGGCATCTGGTCACGGGCGTTTGCGAAACGGATTTCAGCGGCTATCCCGACTGCCGCGACGCATTTATCAAATCGCTCAATGTGACGCTCAACCTGTCGATGGACTATCCGTTTGTGATCCATACGCCGCTCATGTGGCTCGACAAGGCACAAACGTGGAAGCTGGCCGATGAACTGGGTGCCTTCACCTATATTCGCGAGAAAACCCTCACCTGCTACAACGGCATCAAAGGCGACGGCTGCGGCGAATGCCCTGCCTGCCGCCTGCGCAAAGCCGGACTGGACGCGTATCTTTCCGAAAAAAATGAACAAGGAGCACACGCCTGATGAGCGCCAACTTTGACTTTCGCATCGTCGACCGCATGCAGGCACTGGGCACCCATATTCAAAAATCGCAACTGCGTTACCATAACAAACGCGTGCTGGTGAGCAAAGAGTTTACGTTTGACGCCGCGCACCATCTGCACGCCTACGAAGGCAAATGCAAAAACTTGCACGGCCACACGTACCACGTCGTGTTCGGGATCAGCGGCTACCCGGATGAAATCGGGCTCGTCATCGACTTTGGCGACATTAAGCAAATCTGGAAGGAGCATATCGAAATCTACCTCGACCACCGCTACCTGAACGAAATGCTGCCTCCGATGAATACGACCGCTGAAAACATGGTGGTCTGGCTGTTTGAACAAATGGAAGAGCAGCTCCAGTCTGACGCCTATCGCGACCGCTACCGCGGCGCTCGCGTCGAATTTGTCCGCCTGTTTGAAACGCCGACAAGCTATGCCGAGGCGAGACGGGAGTGGATGATGGAGTGAGCATTCCCGTTCTGGAAATTTTCGGCCCGACGATTCAGGGGGAAGGCATGGTCATCGGCCAAAAGACGATGTTCGTCCGCACGGCAGGCTGCGACTACCGTTGTAGCTGGTGCGACTCCGCCTTTACCTGGGACGGCTCGGCGCGGGATGAAATCAGGCAGATGACGCCGGAGCAAATTTGGGCGGAGCTGGAGCGTCTGGGGAAGAACCGTTTTTCCCACGTCACGATCTCCGGCGGCAACCCGGCGCTGCTCGCAGGCATGGGCGAGCTTGTCTCGTTTTTGAAGGAGCGCGGCATTCGCACGGCGCTGGAGACACAAGGCAGCCGCTGGCAGGAATGGCTGCCCCTGATCGACGACATCACCATTTCGCCGAAGCCGCCAAGCTCCGGCATGACCACCGACTACGCCGTGCTCGACCGCATCGTCCACGCTTTGCTTGAGCAAAAGCATCCGGGGCTGAGCCTGAAGGTCGTCGTGTTTGACGACGCCGACTTCGCCTATGCGCGCGACATTCATCGGCGGTATCCGGCGGTTCCTTTTTTCCTCCAGCCGGGAAATAGCGATCTCGTCAGCGCAGACACGCAGGAACTGAGAGAAAAGCTATTGGAAAGCTTTGAATGGCTGATCGACCAGGCGATGGCCGCCCCCGATTTGAACGACGCCAAGGTGCTCCCGCAGCTCCACGCGCTGGTCTGGGGAAACAAGCGCGGCGTGTAGAGGTGTACGTGCAAGCGTGTAGATGAAAGGACAAACCAGGAACAGATAAACAGAAACGAGGAGGAAACATCCATGAGCGAACAACAACGCGATCTGTCTTCCCTCACCCTTTTGGGCAACCAGGGAACGACTTACAGCTATTCCTACGATCCGAGCGTGCTGGAGTCTTTTGACAACAAGCACCCGTACCGCGATTACTTCGTCAAATTCAACTGTCCGGAATTCACCAGCCTGTGCCCGATTACCGGACAGCCGGATTTTGCCACCATCTACATCAGCTACATCCCGGACATCAAAATGGTCGAGAGCAAGTCGCTGAAGCTGTACCTGTTCAGCTTCCGCAACCACGGCGATTTCCACGAGGACTGCGTGAACATCATCATGAACGACCTGATTAAACTGATGGACCCGAAATATATCGAGGTCTGGGGCAAATTCACCCCGCGCGGTGGCATCTCGATCGACCCGTACTGCAACTACGGCCGTCCAGGGACGAAGTATGAGGCGATGGCGAGCTATCGGCTGATGAATCATGATATGTATCCGGAGAAGGTGGATAATCGGTAAAAGGTATGTAAGTACCTATGCGAAAACCCTTATTTTATAAGGGTTTTTTCTTGTTTGCAGATGTAGCGATTTTCTGAAGCAATCACTTTTGGAAGATTGACTATGGATGAAAGCCGGGAAGGTACTTGTTCTTTACCGAAGAATACTACTATCAATCATGGCCAGCCACATGCATGATGCAAAAGGGAGAGGATCGAATGGAAAAGTTGATCGAAGAGTACCGCCAAGGCTGTGAGCTGTTGCGAGAAGCCGTGGAAGGATTGTCTGAGGAAGAGCTGCGTTTCCAGCCTGCACCGGACAAATGGAGCATCCACCAGATTCTGATTCATGTAACAGATTCCGAGATTTTGTCTACGCATCGGCTGAGAAAAGTGTTGGCGGAGGAAGAACCGCTTCTGCTATCGTTTAATCAGGAAGCCTGGGTGGATCACCTTGGCTATGAGCGGTTGGACCGCGAGCAGCACATGCTCCTGTTCCAAATGCTGCGGGCCAGCATGCTGCCGCTTCTGGAAAATCTGACTTCCGCGCAGCTTGAGCGGGTCGGGCAATATCCCGATGGAGCGCGGTTCACGTTCAAAGAGCTGCTGGAATATCGCGTCCAGCATGTCCGCGACCACCTCGCCCAAATTGCGCGGGTAAAGCAGGCATTTCGCGAGGATAAGGTGTAACTGACGAAGCCAATCGTTGAATAAATGAACGAACACAAGCGGCATTCCAGGACGTCTTTCTCAATCCTGATTGCCGCTCTTTTTTGCTGTTTGCCCCAAAACAAGAACGTTCGTTTGTATTTTGTGCGAACGATCTGCCAACATGAAACGATATTTTTTGCTCCCCCTTACAAATCCTTCCAAGACAAGAGCGCAGGCGTTGTAATCTTTGTCTGCTTTGGTCCAAGTGCCAATCCCCTCCCCGGATTAATCCGCAGGAGGGGATTGGCACTTATGCCTCTTCCCGTACCCACTCCCCCTTTTTCAAATCTTTTTCATAGTTTATACTTATCTGAAAAGGGGGTATGGCCATGGCAGTCAACGAATACAGCTTACCAACATCCCCACAGGCAGTAAAACTGAAAGACAATGAGCTTCCGGTATTCGAAGTGCAGCCGGATCAAAACCTCGCGAGCGAGTTTCACAAGCGATTGATCCAGATGATTGCGGAATTTGAGCTTGCGCTGGATGAACAGCACGAGGTCGGGATGCGGCTAGTCTCGTTTGGACAAAACGTCACACTGCGCGTCGAAGGGATCGGCTACTACAATCCGAGCCTGATCCGCTTCTTCGGAACGACAGAGACCGGCGCGCCGGTGGAGCTGATCCAGCATGTTACGCAAATCAGCTTTTTGTTAATGGCCGTCAAAAAAGCCGATCCAGCTAATCCTCCCAAGCGAATTGGGTTCAAGGCCCCAGAAGAAGATGAAAAAGAAGACGTGTGACAGCGTCTTCTTTTTTTGTCTGAATCAAGGCCATATAAAACGGATGGTAAAGAAGCGGAAAACTCGCTAAACTGAAAGAAATGAGAAACCGAACCCCCAACACATTACGAGGAGGAGCCTATTCATGCATCCAAAACACGTCCCCCGTTAATCCCGTGGCCCTCCGTTCCTGTCCGTTTGACCACTCACCCACCAACCACTGCAAAGGGAGATGTGTACAAATGAACATGAATGGACCTGTAAACATAACGCGCAACGAGCGACTGCAAACGTGCCAGGAAATCGCCGCCAGGCTGCATGAGGTGTACGGCGCGAAAATTTTGGCGATCGGCGTCTACGGCTCGGTTGCCCGCGGGACAGACGGCCCTTTTTCCGATATCGAAATGTTTTGCGTGCTGGAGGAGTCGGACGAAGACGTCGATTTCAGCCATGAATGGTCAGCCGGGCCATGGAAGGCCGAAGTGAACGTGCTGAGCGCCAACGTGCTTTTGCACATGGCCGCCACGGTTGACGAAGGCTGGCCGCTGTCGCACGGCGCGTTTTTTGCTCCGCTCGCTCTGTACGATCCAAAGGACTTTTTTCCCGCGCTGAAAAAGGCGGCGCAATCGCCTACCCAGGAAGCGTTCACAGAGGCGATCAACGGCGTGCTCGTCGGGGAAATGTACGAGTTTATCGGCAAGCTGCGCAATGCCCACCTGAACGGCCCGCACACCTACTTGCCCTATCTAGCCATGCAGTTTGCCCAATACGGAGCGATGCTGCTCGGGCTGCACCATCGCACCTGCTATTCGACAGGCGCCCAGGTGTTGCCGGAGTCGCTCCTGCTGACGGACCGACCGGATGGCTACGAGCAAGTGGCAAAGCTGGTGATGTCGGGCGAGTTGGCTGATCCGGCAAAAATCGTCGCGGCGTGCGAGCAGTTTTGGAGCGGACTGCACGTCTGGGCAGCCAAGCACCATTATGTGATTCATACGAAGCGCATTCCTTTTTAATCCGATCGGAAAAAGACCTCTTTTGGCGAGAGGTCTGCCCTGTCGGCAAAAGCGCAAAAGCCCCGCTATCACGCGGGGTTTTTCGTTTCGTTTTCGCTGGCTGACGGATGTCAAGCGGACAAGCCCGGCGATTGCTAGGCCGACAAGCCCGACGACTGCGAGACCGACAAGCCCGGCGGCTACTAGGCCGACAAGCCCGGCCGCTATTAGACCGACAACCCCGGCCGCTGCTAGGCCGAAGAGCCAGCCCAATGCGGCGGGCGCGTAAACGACGGGGGTATTTTCGTGGAGGCGTCCCCCTTTGCCGCGTTGAGCTGTGCCTGAGTGAGAAACAGGCTGTCGGTCAAATCGGCCCCGCGCAGATCGGTATCGCGGAAGTCTGCGCCGATCAGGTCGGCCCACCTGAGGTTCGCTCCGCGCAGATCAGCCGCGATGAGATACGCTCCGCGCAAATTGGCTCCCCTGAGGTCGGCGCCTCTGAGCTTCGCCCCCATGAGATCAGCGCCCCGGCCAACATGGTTCGCTTTTCCCCGCCCCCCTTTTTGCTGGCGACAGGCTTCTGTCCGGACGAGCTCGCTCACCTGCCGCAGCAGTTCGCCCACTTTTGCCCGCTGAGCGGCAACATCCACTTGCAACAGCGCTTCCGGGGCCAGCTCCGTAAAGTTCTCCGTCTCGCGCAGGACGCGCTTGATCTTTGCGTGCAGCGGACGGGCTGGCTGCAAAGTCGACGCTTCGGTCAAATACCAGAGCAGCTCATGCAGTTGCCACATGAGCGGAAACACCTCGTACATTTGCTTGGCCAGCTCCGGCGCCTGCCGCCAGTCGCGTCCGGCGTACGTTTCCTGTGAAACCTTTTGCCCTGCGCCAAAGCAATCGTACACGGTACAGCCGCGAAAGCCGAGCTGGCGCAAGCTCTGGTGAACCGCGCAGCGAAAATCGTCCTGCAAGTTGCGACAGGGGGTGCCTTTGTCCTTGGTTGCGGCAAAGTCGGAGGAAGCGGCAAAAGGCAGCGCCACACAGCACAACCCGAAGCATTTTTCGCAGTCCCCGCGCAAGTCATGGCGCAACCTCCCCAGGCACGACTCGCCTTGTTCTTGATGAGCAGTCATGTATGCCCTCCTGACAAATTCTCTTTTTTCCTATTGGCGTAAAGGCGATGAGCACCCGATGAAGCCTGGCTGCTTGCCAAAGTCATTCCTGTTTCTTTTCGCACCGCGTGCAACTCCGAGCTCGCGGTGCGGCGGCATTGTCTCGCCCATGCACTGGTGTTCGCCTCAAAACAAGCCGTCCGCCAGCAGTACGAAAACTTGGATGCGCGCAAAACCAAGGTCCAAGCCAATTGGCAAAAGCCTCCACACCCTGGCGCACACGTCTTTGCTTTTCGCTTCGTTCATCGTCTCGCAATGCGCTTTCGCACGCAAAAGCCCGATCCGCTTTGCGCTGCGAGCGACACGGAACGGGCTGTCTGTCGTTACTTGAAGGCGATTTGCGATTCGAGCATGTGCTGCACGAACACCTCGGCAAAAGCCTCAGCCGTATTGTAGCATTCTTCCAGCGTATTGTTTGTTCCGCCAAATTCCAGCAGCAGGCTGCCCGAAGAAATCGACTGGTTGTACACGCCATTTCCTTCGTTTTTCCCTTTCAAAATGACGCCGCGCGACAAGCCGGGATAATATGCCTCGAGGCGCGCATGCAGGGCGTCGGCCAGCTTTTTGTTTTCCAGATAACCCGGGTTGGCTGTGCCGATCACGAACAAAATGCGCGAGTACGTCTTGCCGTTGATCGTGATTGCCACCTTGCTGCGCGGCTCGTCGCTGTCGCGGTGGATGTCGAAAATGTACTTCAGGTTCGGACTGGTCGTCGCCGCTGCCGCCACCGCCTTGTACGACTCAGTGTACGACATCGCATAGCTTTTCTTCTGCTCGGCCAGCTTCTGGGCGAAGTCATCCTGGTTGACCATCGCCGGGATGCCTTTTGCTTGCAAAATTTCCCCCAGCCGCTTGCCGACCAGCGTAATGTTGATTTCAGGGTCGTCGACGGAGCTGCCCTGGGTGTTGCGCGCGACGTTGCGCCACGACTCGCGGTTGTGCGTGTGGTAAATATAGACGGTTTCATTGCCGATCATGCCCTGGTTATAGCCGACGCCTGGTGTCCCTGCACCGACTGGCGACAGGTTGCCCGCCGCAGGGATGCGGTCGACGATCCAGCCTGCGATGTAGGCGAGCGAGTTGTCAGGCATGCGGATGACGTACCAGTCTCCCACGATTTGCACAATCGGGAAAGTCTGGCCCGGCTGCACGTTGCCCACCACAGGGTAGTTCGTGCCGGGACCGCTGCGCAGATTGGTATCGGCGTTTCTGACGCGAATCGACTCTTCTGCGGGAGCAGGTGCAGGCTGCACCGGATTCGCCGCGACGGGCGGTGTCGTCACCTGGCCTGTCTCATCCGGGACGATTGGCTTGAAAATATAGGCGTACGTGCCGTAGTAGTCAATCGTGTACCAGCCGTCCGCATAGCCGTAATGGGTAATCGTCGAGCCGCCATTGACCTGTCCGATCACAGTGCCCAAAAAGTCGGGAGCGGCGTACACCTCGTAGCTCTCGTTCAGTACGAGCGAGCCTGCGCCCAGCTCGATCGGCATTTCCGGCACGGTCGGAACGGGAGTCGGCTGCGGAACTGGCGCGGGGGCGGGAGTCGGTACTGGCGTTGGGGCTGGCGCAGGAGCTGGAGCTGGAGCGGGCTGTGGCGCCGTCGTTTCCACCAAAAAGCGTGCGTTGACCCAGCCGCTTGTTGTGTTGGACAGCTTGATCTGCGCCCACTCGCCTTGTTTTTTCACTTGCAGGAAAACTCCGTTCTTGTCGATGACTTGCAAGATTTGCGAAGTGGCATTTGGCTCTGCCCGCACGTTCAACATATCCACGTTGCTCTTGACGTATTTCAGTTGAGGAATCTCAAGCATTTTGACGTACTTGTTGTTGACCCAGCCTGTCTTGCCGTTGCTGAGCCTGACTTGCGTCCAATCTTTTTGTCCCTGCACGATCGGCAGCCGTGTCGCTTTCGAAATCGTGCCGACAATCTGGGAGGTTGTTCCGGGTGTACTGCGAATATTCAACTGATCGACTGTTACCTCGACATGTGTGGCTGCTTCCGCGAAGGAAGCCGGCAGCAGAAAAATCAGGCAGCAGGCAGCGATAACGCTGTTTTTTACGCGTGCAAGCAAGATTCTCTTTCCCCTTTTGTATAGAGATCGTCAGCAAGATTGGAAAATCCAGCCTATTCGTTAAAAATTCGCGACTCGCCAGCATTTTCCTTCATCTTCCGACATCTTTTCCTGTCAAAAAGGCACAGAATAAAAGCCGCTCGTCAGTGAGCACAAGGCTCCCTCGCGCTTCGCATAGCCAAAGCACTCGCGCCATTCCAACATTTTTGCACACAAAAAAACACCACAAGGGCGCGGCCTGTGGCGTTTTTTCTGCTGTCTCGCTCGAAAAAACCGATTATCTCACAGGGTCCCAGTCGCTATATCCGTTTTTGGACACACTTCTCCCTTGAGACTCCCACGGCTAAAGCCGCAAGCGCAGCAAGCATCTCGCGGATTTGCTCGGAACGGGGCGCCCGT
>NZ_JBYTBG010000031.1:0-45979 GCF_058788915.1 Brevibacillus sp. FW301-21C12A | reverse complement strand
CGTGGGAGCCGTAGCTGACGGACGCTCGGACGCGCGACTGCAACGCCGCGAACGTCTCTCCTGATTCGCTCGGCACGGGACCCGCCCGTGGGAGCCGTAGCTGACGGACGCTCGGACGCGCGACTGCAACGCCGCGAGCGTCTCTCCTGATTCGCTCGGCACGGAGCGCCCGTGGGAGCCGTAGCTGACGGACGCTCGGACGCGCGACTGCAACGCCGCGAACGTCTCTCCTGATTCGCTCGGCACGGGGCCGCCCTTGGGAACCGTAAGCTGCCACGCGATCCTTTTGCCCAGACAAAAGCTCCCCTTTCCAGCCGTCGAAAAGGGGAGCTTGCTCGTTTTATCAGCCTTCCTATGTTATTCCTTCGTGGCCCATTTGAAATCAAGGTAGCCCAACTCATCCATGACGACGCCCTTCAGCTTCTCGTCCTGCACCCAGTTGCTCGAATAAAAATAAATCGGAAGCACGGGCATTTCTTCCGTCAGGATGGCTTCTGCCTCCGCCAGCAATTGCTTGCGCTTGGCCGGGTCCGCTTCTGTCGCCGCTTTGTCGAGGAGCGACTGGTACTGCTTGTTTTCCCAGTTCGTATTGTTGTTACCGCCCTTTTTGTCGTAGAACAGTCCCAAAAAATTCGCAGGATCGCCGTAGTCCGCCAGCCAGCCCATCCGTCCAATTTGGTAATTGCCCTCGGTTATATGATCCAAAAAGACCTTCCATTCCTCTTCCACCAGCTTCACGTCAACACCCAGCGCCTCTTTCCACTGCTTTTGAACTTCAAGCGCAATCTTTCGATGGTTTTCCGAGCGATTCATGGACAGGGAGATCGGCGGGAGCTTGCCGATTCCCAGCTCCTTCATCCCTTCTGCCAAAAGCTTTTTCGCTGTCTCGCGATCATTGTCCTTGAAGTAGCCAGACTGCTTCTCGCCATTGGTCACAGGCACGATTGCCGTAGCGGGCACCTGGCTTCCCTTGGTCACCGTGTCGACAATCGCCTGGCGGTTCATCGCGTAGGCGAACGCTTTGCGGATTTTCGCATTGGTAAAAGGAGCCTGCTCCGTATTGAACTTGTACCAGTAGACACCCGCGATCGGCTTCGTGTGCAGAAGCCCTTTCTCCTTCAGCACTGGCAGAGCATCTGCCGGAAGCTGCCCGGGAGCACCCGCCCAGTCCAGCTCACCCGTATCGAACAAGGCCAGCTCCGTCTCTTCGTCCTCAACCATCGAAAAGGCGAGCTTGTCCAACTTCACGGCTGCCTGATCCCAGTACGACGCATTTTTCACCAGCGTCATCTGTTCAGCGCGCGTCCAGGAAGCGAGCTTGTAAGGGCCATTTCCTACATGCGTCGAGACGGCATTGGCCCATTTCGGATTCGCGGCCACGACCTTCTGGTTGACCGGATAAAAGGTCGGGAAGGCTGTCAGTTGGGCAAAATAAGGAGTCGGCTCCTCCAGCACGACGCGCAACGTCTTCGCATCAACCGCCTTCACTCCTACGGCGTCCAGCTTCTCCTTGCCGCTGTTGGCTGCTTCGGCATTTTCGATCACGTAGAGCTGATGGGAGTAGATGCTGTCCGTTTTCGGATCGAGCACCCGCTTCCATGCGTATTCAAAATCGTAGGCCGTGACGGGATCGCCGTTGCTCCATTTGGCATCGCGCAAGTGGAAGGTGTACGTCTTCAAATCGTCAGACACCTCGAGCTTGTGCGCCATGGATGGCTGCAGCTTTCCATCCGGGCCAACGCGAACCAGGCCGTCGTACATCGCCCTGGTCAACATGAACGATACTTCATCCTCTGCCAGCGCCGGGTCGACCGTGAGCGGCTCCGCGACCAAATTGAGCCGCAGTACTTTTTCCGTAGCGGCCGGACTGGCTGCCTTTGGCTTTGCTTCATTGGCTGCCGCGTAGCCAGCGCAAGAGGCAATCACTCCAGCGGCTACCAACACATTCAAAACGCTTTTGCTGCGTGATTTCATCGCGATTCTCCTTTGATTTCTAGTTTTCGAACTTTACATATAATACCAAATAACTAAAATAAACACAAACAAGCCACTATCCACCGCTACCGCGTCCAGCGGTAGTGCCAAAATCCCGCAGCGTCAGTCTCGCGAAAAAAAAGCCGTTTTTGAGCAGCACTTTTTGCGAGGCGATATTTTCGGCTGTCGTCTTGGCCTGTACTTCACGGATACCGAGCGGCTGTATGTATTCGGTAAGCAGTAGCTTGAGCGCCTGAGACGCCACTCCTTTGCCTGCGGCATCCGCTCCGACCCGGTAGCCGAGTTCGGCGCTTCCTCGTTCGTGATCGAGGTCGACCAGATTCATCCGGCCCAAAATGTCTCCCGCCGCATTTTTGATGAGCGTAAAGCAGGAAATACGCTGCTCTTGCTCTGCCAACAAAGCTTGCAGACTGTTTTGAAAATAATCGCAGTGATAGTACGCCTCCCCGCGGCTGGGGACTGTCCGCTCGAAAAACTCCCGATTTTTGCACTCGAAGGCAAAAAGCGCCGGGGCATCCTGCTGCTTCAACGGCTCGATATGGATGGACATGAAAACGACACTCCTTCACAAACATGATTGGTTCTTCATCCGCGGCCGAAATCCGCTAGAATAGGAGACAGGTACAAAAACGAGGTGAATGCGCAAATGGCTTATTTGGAAGAAGGCACGTTCATTGCCTTTCTCGCCTTTTCGATTTTTTTCCTGGTCGCCTACAAGCTGGATCAGATTTCGTTCGTCGCCTTCGTCGTTTCATTGGTCGCGACAGCGGCGGTGCACGCTGCCTTTTACCTGCTCATGCTGAAATATTGGCCGATCTTTTAAACGCGCCGCCTGCTTGCTACAGCAGCAGATCACGCACCTGCGAAAACAAGCGCGGGCTTGATGCTCCCGCGCTTGTCTTTCGGCACGCTCAATTTCCGGCTTGCTTTTCGTAGGCGGCAAGAAGTCCGGCTGCCTGTTTTTGGTATGCTGTCAAAAATCCTTGAACGCCCCGGTTCCACTCCGCCTGCGGCAACGGCAGCGGCAACTGGTTCGCCTGCTTTCCGTTGACCAGCAGCATCGTCTCGACCAGCGCCTTCTGCTCAGGCGACAGCTCTCCAGCCTTCAGCACTTTCGGCTTCGCGAGCTTTTTCCCCGCCACCGATCGTAACAGCTCCGCAAAAAACATCTGGTGATACTCTTTGTACAAATCCATCGACATATAGTAGCTCATGCCTCCACGCTGCGGCACGATGCCCCGCTTTTGCGCCCATTCCGTCAACTCCTTGGCGGTCAGCGACTGGCTGCTTTTGCCTGTCGCCATGAAGTAGGCGAGGCTGTACATGTCTTCGTCGCTCATGTCAGCGCGTTTCGCATCGGGCTTGATCGCGCCTTTTGCTTCCAGTGCCGCGAACACCTCTGCTTTTCCTGCGCCCTGTGGCAGTCCCGCATACAGCGCGAGATTCGCGTAAAACTTGCTCTCGCTGCTGCCCTTCCCGGACCAGCTATACGGCTTGCCGAAGTCGACAAGCTCCAGCGGGTTTTGTTTCATCAGTGTCGTATATGCCTCGAAGCTTTGCAACTGGAGCGGGCGATACGTAATCACAGGCTTTTTCGTCAGGAACTTGGTCGTAAACAGCTCTTTGCCGTCCTGATCGAGATAGCCGAACTGGTCCTTCGTCGCAAACGCAAATGGCGGCTGTGTGTCGTCGTGCAGCCAAAGTCCGGGAAAGACTTCGCCGGACGGCTTGATCGCTTCGTACCTGGGAGCAGTCAACTGTCTGCCGTCTGCTGCCAAAAGCCCGTACAAGCCCGTCTGCTTATCCTGGTAGACGACAACGCCTGGTCTTTTGTCGCTTTGCGGCAGCGGCTTCAACGACTGGTAGTTCCCTGTGGTGATGCGCTCCAGCGAAGAGGAGTACACATCCCAGCCATCTTTCGTTTGCACCAGCAGCTTGTCGAAAGTAGAGGCTGTCTCGTATCCGGTTGCGTTCGCCAGCTTTTGCACGAGCCGGCTGCCTTCCTGCGCCCAAACATCGAGCGTCCCGTCCGCCCGCATCGCAACGGCCGCTTTTTTCTCGCCCATCGCTATTTCCGCAGCCTCCCGATACGCAAACTCGCCTGCGACCTGCAACTGCCCGTCTGCGATCCGGATGAATGCCCGCTTGTTTGTGCCCTCCTTCACGCCCAATGTGTAGAAGGCGTCGCCCACCTGCATGATGGTGACGGGCGGAGCGTCGTAGCGCCCCTTCCACCGCGCCAGCTTGATCTCTGTCGTGAGCAGCGTGCCGTCTGGCGTGTACAGGTCAGCCGTCTGCCCATCTGCTGCGACGATCAGCTTGGAGGCATCGTCTGCGTAAAGCTGTTCATAATGCTTGCTGATCGGTTTATCGGTCGAACGGTCGACGATTACGCTCCCTTTGCCCGCTTCGTACACCGCATTCAACTGCTCGGACAACGGCTGGACGTCGTGTTCGCTCTCCGGCTTGCCACTAATGCCACCGAAGCGTAGCACTTTTCCATCCGGCTCGGTTACCACCACCTGTCCCGAAGCTTCCTCATAGCGAATGACCCGATTTTCTGCTGGTGTGAGCAGCAAACCTTCGCGCTCCGAATACAGCCCGATTTTGCTGCCGTCCTTGACGCTCTGCAGACCGTAACTGCCTAACGGCGTCAACGAATCGAACCAGAAGTCCGGTTCGCGGATCGGCTTTTCCCAACCGGGGAGAATCGTCTTTTTCCCGTCGCTGCGCACCAGCAGACGGGAGGCAGGCGCCCCTTCCACGCGCGGATGCACGAACGGGATCACCACTCCTGCGTCTACCTGCACAACGCCGTACATGCCCGTCTTCGGGTCCTGTCCCAGCACGTAGCTGTCGCGCAAATAGTCCGCGCCCTTTTTCAACGAATGAGCCGTTCCTTTGGAGATGGAATGGTAGGTCACAATATCTTTGGAGACGGTCCAGTACAAATCCGGGTTGCTATGCGCAAATCCCACCTCGGCATGGAGCGGCTCCGCCAAGAGCTGTCCGTCCTTCCACAAACCGACTCCGTTTGGCCCCACCAGTTGAAAATATCCATGGTTCCAGGTGTAGATCGCCTTGTATTGCGCAGGCAGCACGTACTGTCCATTCACATCGACCAGACCTTCCTTGCCGCCCGAGCGCACCTTGAGATAGGCAGTCTTTGGCCCGCCTTCATTGGGAATCAGCGCGGCCCCCGGCAAGGAAAATCTCGGCTTGAACGTCACCAGATCGTACAAGGTCATCGCCTTCGCGGTCGTCGCCACAACGTAGCGCGTCGCGTCTGCTTCCTGATCGCCCTTTGCCTCTGGGGGAATCAGCGAGACGATGGACAGCTTGCCTGCCACGGGAGGAATCAGCACCTTGCCCGTTTTGTCCAGCAGCATGGAAGTCTGTCCGCCCAGCACAATGACTGGGTCATGGTCAGAAGACAGATAGTAGCTGTGCGCCCCTGCAAACTTCGTGGCTGACAGCTTTTTCGTCGTCAGGTCGATGTATTGAAACCAGCCGCCTTTTTGCACGATGGCGATGTTATTCGAGCCGGGAATTTCGATCTCGTCCCAGACGGCGGGAGTGATTTCCTTGCCGGTACGCACGTCGAGCAATCCTTTTTTTCCGGCCTTGGTGACGATCACCGCGTGCGCAGAGTAGTCGAATGCATCGTACTGGGCTTTCGTTACCAGCTCGTTGCCATTGGTGAAACCGATCTTGTAATCCGTCAAGTACGGCTGAACGGTTGCAAACGAAGCCGCTTGCACCGGAGCTGTCCATGCGCTCGCGCAGAGCAGCGCAGCCGCCATCAGACTGATCGCTTTATGTTTCATGGGCTTGTTGGCCTCCCCCTGTGCTTTTTGCTTGCTATCAGTCAGACGCGCAAACGGCCACGTTGGTTTCACTTTCCTTTTCCATGGGTGGGCAGCGAAAAGGAAAAAGCGATGCCTGTCTTCGTATTTCGCACACTGTAGGAGGCTTCATGCAGTTCCAGAATGTGCCGGACGATGGCAAGTCCGAGCCCGGTCCCGCCTGTCTTGCGGTTTCGCGAGCGCTCAATCCGGTAAAAGCGGTCCCAGACAAAAGCGAGTTGCTCCTGCGGGATTTGCTCGCCTTCATTTTCAATCGTGACGCGCAGCGCTTGCGCCTCGCCTTCGATCCGCACGGTAATCTCGCTGCCCGGATTCGCATGGCGGATGGCGTTGACCAGCATGTTGAGCAACACTTGCTCGATTTTCTCCTGATCGGCGTACAGCGCTTCCTCGTTGGCCAAAATCGTCACGGCCCGCAGCTCTTTTTCGCGGAAATGATGCATCAGCCGCTCGACGATTTCCTCCGTCAGCTCGCTTAAGAAAAACCAGCTCTTTTTCAGCTTGATCGTCTTCGACTCCAGCTTGGCCAGCTCCAGCAAATCGCGGACGAGTTCCTCCATTTTTTCCGTCTCGTCGAGGATGACCTCGATGTAGCGCTCGCGCTTGTTCTCGCCGACGCCGTCCCGCAGCCCTTCCGCGAAGCTTTTCACGATGCTCAGCGGCGTTTTCAGCTCGTGCGAGGCATTGGAGACAAACTCCTTCTGGATCAGCTCCATCCGCTGCTTGTGGTCCATCTCGCTGCGCAGTTGTTCGTTGGCTTGCTGCAACTCCCGCAGCGTCACATCCAGCTTTTCCGCCATCGTGTTCAGACTGCGCGCCAGGCTGCCGAACTCGTCGTTGCGGATAATCGGCGACTTGACCGAGAAGTCGAGCCGCGCCATGCGCAGGGCGCTTTTGTTTAAGGAAAGTAGCGGCTTGGTGACGATTTTGGACAAAAGCAGGGACAACAGCAGGATCAGCGCGAAGCCGCCGATTCCGATGTAGACGTAAAACAGCCGCAGTGCATCGTTTGCCTCGCTGATCTGCTGCAAGGAGGTGAGGGCGACGACCAGTTCACTGAGCCGCCCGTCCTGTACGATCGGGTGAATCGCAACCAGGCTGCGCACGCCGCTCCACGGCTCCACCCATTCCTCCTCCAGCACGCTTCCGCCCTCCAGCGCGCGTTTGCGTTCCTCCGATAACGGGAATAAGTCCTTCAGCACATGAAACAGAATCCCTTGCCGCAAATTCCACTGGTTGGGCGCAGGCAAAAACAGCTCGGTAATTTCGCCGGAGACCGTCGACAGCGCCAGCGTCGTGTCGCTCCCTCGCAACGTGCCGATATCGGCTGCCCCCGCTTTTTTAATGACGCGCGGATAAAACATCTCCTGCAGCAGCCCTTCCTCAAAGACGCCGATCGCTTCAATCCGGTCGCCTTTGTGCAGATTCGCGCTCAAAAGGGCGCTGCGGTCTTCCTCCGGGAGCAGGGACAGCGAGATTTTCACGTTTTTGCCTTCGCGATCGCGAATGACGATGCGAAACGGATTGTCGTACTTCACCTGGCCGTTTGGGCTGACAATCGCCAGTTGCGTCTTGTTGCGGCTGATAAAAACGGACAACTCCCGGGCCATGCTCTCTGCGTCCCATTCCCGCGAGACGTACTCTTTGGCAAACGCTTCGAGCTTCTTCTCCAGGTCGTCCAGCTTTTTCGATTGATAAAATTGCTCAAAAAAAAGTAACTGACCGATCATGATAATCGTATAAAACAACAGGAAACACGATGAAGTGATGGCAAACAGCTTGAGTGTGACGCCCCATTTTTTCATCGCTCTTCCTCGAACGTATAGCCTGCCTTGATAACTGTCCGGATGTGTCGCGCTTCGCTGCCGAGCTTGCTGCGAAGCTTCTTGATATGGGTGTCGACGACGCGCAAATCGCCAAAGTAGTCGAAGCCCCAGACGTGATCCATGATCGTTTCCCGCGACAGCACGATCCCGGCATTTTTGATAAGATAGACGAGCAACTCATACTCTTTCGGGGCGAGGTCGATTTCTTCGCCCCTGATCTTCATGCGCCGGGCATGCCGATTAATGACGACCTGGCCGAAGCGCAGCAGATGGTCGGTTCCTCTGACCGTGCCCTCAACCCGCTTCATCAAGGAGTTGGCCCTGGCGACCAGCACTCGCGGGCTGAACGGCTTCGTGACGTAATCGTCGGCGCCAAGCTCAAAGCCTTGCATCTTGTCGTCTTCTTCGGACTTGGCGGTGAGGATGATGATCGGCACATCAGAGGTTGTGCGGATTTCTTTGCAAACCGTCCAGCCATCCATCTCCGGCATCAAAATGTCGAGAATGACCAGATCGACCCGGAGGCTTTCCAGCATCTGAATGGCTTGCTTTCCGTTTTCCGCTTCGTGTACAATCCATTGCTCCTGCTCGAAGTAGTCCGCGACGATTTCGCGGATGCGGCTCTCGTCTTCGACAAGCAGCACCTGTCGCTTCATGGATGGCTCTCCCTTCCTTGGATGGTGTGATAATTACAGCATTCGCCAAAAAAAGACACAGGAAATACACATCGTTACGGTAAGCTTAGCATAGAAAATAGCGCGTCTCGAAATTGGAAAGGATGTTCCCATGAACTTGCTCACCGTCTTGCAAAATAAGGATTTCAGACGTTTCGGTATTTTGGCGTTGTTTTGTTTCCTGCTCTACTCGCTCGGAAGCATGCTCAATGTCGTTTTGCTCACGTTTCTCGTCACATTTTTGATGGATCGGCTGCACCTGTTTCTCACCAGGGCGACTCACAAGCTCGTGCCCGTCCATCCCAAATTGATTCTCATAGCCCTCTACGCACTGTTGACGGCCTTTCTGGTTGGCGGAGGGATGAAAGCTTTCCCGGCCCTGATTCATCAAACCGGGCAATTGATCCACCTCATCGAGCAGGTGGTGCGGGAAAACCAGCATAACGAATTTGCGCCTTATCTCATGTCCGCCCTAGACAAGCTTGACATGAAAGGGCTTGTCAAAGGGAGTCTTGACTTTTTGACGGTCGTCAAGGACATGGGCTTCAACCTGTTTCTGGCGCTGCTGCTCAGCCTGTTTTTCCTGCTGGGCAAGGACAACGTGATCGCGTTTACCGCGCAGTTCCGCACCAGCAAGCTGTCGTGGCTGTACAACGAGATTGAATATTTCAGCCAAAAGTTTATTTTGACCTTTGGAAAAGTCATTGAAACCCAGTTGCTGATCGCCCTGTTCAACACTGTGTTCACGGTCATCGGCCTGTGGATTCTCGGCTTCCCGAACTTGTTTGGCCTGGCGCTGATGGTGTTCGTGCTCGGGCTGATCCCCGTGGCCGGCGTCATCATTTCCCTGATTCCGCTCAGCGCCATCGCCTTTAGCATCGGCGGCTTGCCTACGGTGATCTACCTGCTGGTGTTCATCATGCTGATTCACGCCATGGAAGCTTACGTCCTCAACCCTCGCCTGATGGCGTCGAAGACCCATCTGCCGATTTTTTACACGTTCGTCGTCCTGATCTTCTCCGAACACTTCTTCGGCGTCTGGGGACTGATCGTGGGGATTCCGTCGTTTGTATTTTTGCTCGACATTTTGGAAGTAAAAAAAATGGGAACCCCGATGTCCAAAAACAGACCTGTTTCCAAAGAAGTGCTGGACGTGCGGGTCAATGCCAAATAGGAAAACGGACAGCCGCCTCAATCCTCGACATAACCAAGCAAAAGGAGCCCTTCTCGTGCGGGCTCCTTTTTTGTTTGCTTTACTCTTTCCAAATTGTGCTACTCGCGTTCAAACCATTTAATCAGCGCCTGTGTCCCGCTGTCTGCCTCGCCTTTTTCCGCAAGCTCCTCATAGAGCGACTTGGACAGCGCGAGCCCAGGCGTCAACAGTCCCATCTCCTCGGCCGCTTCCAGGGCGATGCCCATGTCCTTGATAAAATGCTTGATGTAAAAGCCGGGCGCGTAATTGCCCGCAATCATCCGCGGAGCCAGATTGGACAAAGACCAACTGCCCGCCGCTCCCGCTTCGATGCTCGTCAGCACGCGCGCCGGGTCCAATCCCGCTTTTTTCGCGTAGGCGATCGCTTCGCACACGCCGATCATATTGGTCGCGATGCAGATTTGGTTGCACATTTTCGTATGCTGTCCGGCACCAGGGCCGCCCTGGAGAACGACGTTTTTGCCCATGACCGCAAGCAGCGGCTCCACCGCGTCGAACGCTTCCTGATCGCCGCCGACCATGATCGCAAGCCGCGCTTCCCGCGCTCCGACATCTCCGCCGGACACCGGGGCGTCCAGCGCATGCAGCGCATGCTTTTTCGCTTCCTCGTATATTTTTTGGGCGAGCGAAGGCTTCGACGTTGTCATATCGATCAAAAAAGTACCCGGCTTCGCATGCGAAATGATGCCCTCAGGCCCAAGGTACACTTCTTCCACATCAGACGGGTATCCGACCATCGTAATGATGACATTGGCTTCAGCAGCCAGCTCGCTTACCCGTTCCTTCCAGACTGCTCCTGCCGCCAGCAGTTCCTCGGCTTTTGCCTTCGTGCGCGTATAAACGAGCACCCGATACCCTGCCCGCAAAAAATGTCCCGCCATGCTTTTGCCCATGACGCCCGTTCCTACAAACCCGATAACCGTTTCTTCTGCACGTACAGTCACGCTACCAGCTCCCTCGTTTCTCTCTGTAATACCTACCCGTATAGTTCTGGAACAAAGCGGGATATTCCTGCTGCTCTCTGGCAAAGCGAGCGCCTGCACGGCCACACTTTCAGCCAACAGGACATATGTCCTTTTTTCTCGCCCCCCAGTCTTTTACTATAGAAGATGCCGTCTGCCCCATCCTTTTTTCTCGGAGGATTGCCATGAAGGAAATACACGATCGAGCTGTGCTCCACGCTTTTATCGAAAACAGTTGTCTGCACGAGCTGTTCGACGCTGCCGCCATCCGCGAAATGCATCTGTACCAGGCGGAAAAAGGCGAGCTGTTGTGCGCCAAAGGCGACGTGCTCCAGCACATGTACTTCGTCGTCGAAGGCAAAATCAAAATTTTCACGACGCTCCCCAACGGCAAGTCGCTGCTGCTGCGCTTCAACAACCCGCTGGCGATCATCGGCGACGTGGAGTTCGTCACGCGGCTGGAGGCGCGCAACACGGTTGAATTTGTCCATCCGGGCAAGCTGATTGCCTTGCCCTTCAAAGTATTGCACGAGCGCTACCAGAACCATCCGGGCTTTTTACAGTTCATCCTGCAAAAAATCAGCCACAAGCTGTACACCTCGTCCAACTCGACGAGCCTGAATTTGCTGTATCCGGTGGAAAACCGCTTCGCAAGCTACCTGCTCTCCACCCTCGAAGGCGGCACGCAGCCGACTGCCTCAGACGAATTGAAGACGGCGAAGCTCACAGAAGTAGCGGAGCTGCTCGGCACGAGCTACCGTCATCTGAACCGGGTCATTCAGAGCATGAGCGCGTCCGGCATCATCGAGCGGAAAAGAGGGGCGTTGCACATTCACAATCGAAAAAAAGTCGTGGAGCTTGCGAGCGGCAACATTTACGAATAAATGGCCGCATAGGAGGGCGTGAAAAGCATGCAAGGCATTCTGTTTTCGCTGCTCGCAGGCGTGTTCATCTGCTTGCAGAGCGTCTTCAATGCCCAGGCGAGCGACAAGCTGGGCCTGTGGCAAACGAACGCCATCGTCCACGGGCTGGGCTTCCTCGTCTCGCTCGCCGTCTTCGCCATCGTCCGCGACGGGGACTGGCAAAAAATCGAGGAAGTGAACAAGCTGTACTTGCTCGGAGGCGTATTCGGGGCGCTGATCGTTTTCAGCGTCATGAAAGGCATCACCTTGATCGGCCCGGCCTACTCCGTCTCCATCCTGCTCATCTCCCAGTTGCTCGTCGCCCTGCTCATCGACTCTCTCGGCTTGTTCGGCGTGGAAAAAGTCCCGCTTGGCGCAAACAAACTGCTGGGAATCGGCATCATGATCGCAGGCGTGCTCGTCTTTAAGCTGAAATAAAAAAGGAGGGCGCATCTGCCCTCCTACAAAATCAACTGCTCCGGATTCAGCCCCAGTAAAGCCTCGTGCACGAACCTTCCGTCTTTGCGGATCAACACGTCGTCAAACCAGATTTCCCCGCCGCCGTACTCCGGCCTTTGAATCGCGATCAAATCCCAGTGAATCGTGCTGCGATTGCCGTTGTCCGCCGAATCGTACGCCTGTCCCGGCGTCAGGTGGAAGCTCCCGGCGATTTTTTCATCGAACAAAATGTCGCCGATCGGGTGCAAAATGTGCGGATGAAACGCAATCGCAAACTCTCCGATGTAGCGCGCTCCCTCATCCGTATCCAGTATTTCGTTCAGCTTCTCGGTATGATTCGCCGTCGCCTCGACGATCTTGCCCTCGCGAAACGTGAAGCGCACGTTGTCAAAAGCCGTCCCTCTGTAGCGGCTTGGCGCGTTGTACTGGATCGTTCCGTGGAGCGAGCCGCGCACGGGCGCTGTGTACACTTCCCCGTCCGGCATATTCCGCTTGCCGACCGCCACCTGTGTGCCGATTCCTTTGATGGAAAAAGCCAGGTCGGTTCCCGGCCCCACTATCCGCACCTGATCCGTTTTGTCCATCAGCTCGTACAGCGGCGTGCTTGCCTTGGCCATTTTCCGGTAGTCAAACGAGCAGACGTCGAAGAAAAAGTCCTCGAAAGCGTCTGTGCTCATGTTTGCCTTTTGCGCGGTTGCCGCCGTCGGGTAATGAATACGGATTCCTTTGATTTCATTGTCGACGCGGTGCGCCATGGGTTGAAAAGCTTCGGCAAGCAGCCGCTGCTTTTCCTCTGGCACGTCTTTATACTCGCTGTCATTCGTCTCACCGTGAATGCCGATGTAGCCGTGGATGCCGTTCCACATGTCTTTTTCCCATTCGGCGACTTGCGCAAGCTGTGCCGCTGTCAGCCCGAGCATCCACTCCCGCTCGACGCGTGGCCTGATAAAACGCAGGTGCGGGTAAGCTCCTTTTGCATACAAACGTTTGACCGCCAGTGGGCAAGACTTGCTACTTGTTCCCAAAAACAGAAGGCCCTATAGTAAATGGTAAAAATGCAGTAATGACGGTCCTGATATGCAGAACGGAAAGGAGCGGATGAGCGTGCCAAGGGCATTAGTGGTCGATGACGACCCGCACATTCGGGAATTGGTCGCATTGTACTTAAAAGACGAGGGGTTTGACATTGTAGAAAAAACAAATGGAGCAGACACATTGGCATACGCGGAAAATCATGCCGTGGATTTGGCGGTTATCGACATCATGATGCCGCAAATGGACGGCTGGGAGCTATGCTCCAAACTGCGTGAGTTTGGCGATATGCCGATCATCATGATTACCGCCAAAGGCGAGGCGCAGGACCGCATCCATGGATTCAAGCTGGGGACCGATGATTATCTGGTAAAGCCGTTTGATCCCGTAGAACTGGTTCTGCGCGTAAAGGCACTGCTCAAGCGGTATCGCATTTCGGTATCCAACATCATTACGCTTGGCCATCTTTCGTTGGACCGTTCACGCTATCTGGTGGTATACGCAGACGGACAGACCAAAACGATCCCCATGAAAGAATTTGAACTGCTGTACAAACTGGGCAACTATGCCGGGCAATTATTTACTCGCGAAACATTGATCTAACAAATTTGGGGGCTCGATTATGAAGGGGACGAACGAACGGTAGATGTGCATATCAAGCGGCTTCGCGAGCGGTTCCCCGAAGCCGAATCCGGATTTCGCATCGTGACGATTCGCGGTTTGGGCTATCGACTGGAGGTAACAGCGCAATGAAATCGCTCTATACACGGGTCGTGCTCGTATTCGTCGGAATCGTCATGCTCAGCCTGGTGACGGCTTTTTTCATTACGACCTGGCTGTATGAAGAACGCGCCAAAGGCATCGTCCGAGACATGCTCATCGAAAACGGAAGCCAAATGATCGCTACCTACCAATCCACTCCCACCGCAGAGCTGGTTCCGCTCATGCAGCACTTGTCGGGCCTTTCCCTAACCCATACGCAGCTTTACAATGCAGAGGGCGTTCCGCTCCTCGCCGAGAAAGGAACCTCGTTGCAGGTGGAGCCTCGTGATGTCGCGCGTGTCCTCGCTGGTGAAAAGCTAACTGATCTGCTGCGAATCGACACTTCTGCTTCCCATGAAGCTGCACTGCCTGTAATTGGCCTGCCTTTTCAGGTGGACGGACAGCCTTATGCCTTGTTCGTGACGCTGAAACGAAACAGCGCTGACGAAGAATTGATGAATTCGATTCATTTGCTGTACGGTTTAATCCTGTTCATCGGAAGCTTTTTGATTCTCATCGCCGCCCGTTACCTGGTCAAGCCGATTGTTCAATTGACCGAAGCCACCCGGCGAATGGCGGAAGGAGAGTTCGCAGTAGAAGTACCTATCAAGCGCAAAGACGAGATCGGAATCTTGAGCGCCAGCTTCAACCAGATGGCCAAAAAGCTCGGAATGCTGGATCAAATGCGGCGGGATTTCGTCTCCAACGTCTCGCATGAGATCGGTTCCCCTTTAACTTCGATTTCCGGTTTCACAAAGGCGTTGAAGCACAAGGAAGTAAGCGAGGAAAACCGCCTTCGCTATTTGACCATTATCGAGGAAGAGAGCGAGAGACTGTCTCGGTTGAGCCAAAATTTGCTGCAATTATCCCAACTGCAGCAAGAGAACATGCCGCTGCGCACCAAGACGTATCGTCTCGACGAGCAGATTCGCAAGGTCGTGATTGCGCTTGCTCCACACTGGGAAACCAAACAGATCGACTTCGACCTTCATCTGGAGCCGCTCATGATAGAAGCAGACGAGGACCAGTTCAGCCAGGTGTGGATCAATCTGCTGAGCAATAGCATCAAATTCACACCTATAAACGGCACGATTCAAATCACGGCTGTCAAGAAAGGCAATCAGTGCATCGTTTCCATTTCCGATAACGGAATCGGGATTCCTGAAGAAGAAAGGGCTCACATTTTCAAGCCTTTTTACAAAGTAGACAAAGCTCGCAATTCTGCCGTAAAAGGAAACGGCCTTGGGTTGTCCATCGTGAAGCAAATCATTGACGGGCATCGGGGAAGCATTCGGGTTTTAGGGGAAGCAGGAAAAGGAGCGACGTTTGAAGTGGCCTTGCCGCAGTGAAAAACCGCCAGCGTGCGGTTTTTTCTTTTTTTGTTTCCGTTCATATTCAGTTCACATAGCTGCTTTATATTCCTCTTAGAAGCTAATTACCCTACGGTGGTATAGTAAACAGGAGGAATCAAAAGTGAAAAAAGTTTTGTTGCGTTTGGCGGTGTATCTGCTTAGTCTGGTTGTATTTGTAGGCGGTCTTGGCTTTCTTGGATATTCCCATACGCAGAAGGAATTTTACAACGCGCTCCGCGAAGAGGCCGTCCCTTCCCTGGAGGGAGTCACCATTCCCCCTCATGATCCGGCGAAACCTACCGTTGCAGTCGTCTTGGGAGATTCTTCGATTACAACAGAGGATTTCGATTTTCTCATTCCGTACACGCTGCTCTCGATGACAGAAGCGTATAATGTCTATGCTGTCGCACCCGACAAAGACCTCAAAGCTCTGTCAGGCGGACTCGATGTCGTCCCGCACTACACGTATGCAGAGTTGGATGCTCTGTTGGGGAAAGACCCTGACGTAATCGTAGTCCCGTTTATGCCCATTATCGATGAAGCGACATATGCCCCTACCCGCGAGTGGATTCAGAAACACGCTAACAGCGATACCACTTTCCTGAGCATTTGCGGGGGGTCAGGCAACCTGGCTGATGCCGGTCTGCTGAAAGGAAAATCGGCTGCGTCTCACTGGCAAGCGATTCCGTCATTGCGAGTATTCTACCCGGATACGACTTGGGTAGAGGATGTGAGATATGTCCACGAAGGAAATACGCTGACTTCATCCGGTCAAACGGCTGGTATCGATGCGGTGCTTCACCTCATCTCGCAGCAAGTGGGCGAGCCGACAGCAGCAAGCATTGCCAAACAAATCAGCTATCCGAATTACGAATTTGTCGCGAATCCAAAAGTGGAACCGTTTGTTCTCGACTACAAATTTTCCACCTACATTCTGAATAGCACATTCCGCTGGCAGAAAAAGCAAATGGGCGTGCTGCTCTATGACGGCATGGAAGAACTGGCCCTGTCTTCGATCTTTGACTCGTACGCGGACACAGGAACGACACGCGTTCGGACCATTTCGAGGACGATGACACCGCTTACGACCAAGCATCACCTCAACATCGTGGCACGACACACCATCGAGAATGCGCCACAATTGGATAAAATGATTATCCCTGGCGGCGACGCGCCTTCGCTGGCTCACGATGACATCAAGTTTTGGAATGAAAAAGGCAAGGCCGATGTGACTCTGCTCATTCACGCCGATTCTCCCAACCGTTATGTGTTTGAAGCTCCATTGGAAGACCTGGCCAAGCAGGAAGACCTGCTGACAGCCCGGCATGGCGTAAAGCGTTTGGAATACCGCTTCGACAATATCAAGCTGGAAGGCAGTGCGCTTCCTCTCATGACCTATGCGCACCTGCTGCTTACTCTCGCTCTTGCTTTCTTTACGGCATTTTTCATTGATCGCAAGTTCATTGCCAAGAAATCGATTTGCTGTTTGCACAAGCGCACGCTGTAATCTCTGCCGAAACTGATCCCAAGCATGTGAAACAGATGAAAACACCTTCAAGACGATCCGATCATTTCGCAAGATCGGGGACAATCTTGAAGGTGTTTTTTTATGCGTGCGTGTCTGCTCCTTGAGCCAGACGACGCCGATCAGCGTAGCAAACACGATGCTGATTTCCCGCAGCGCCACTTCTCTGTCTTTGGAACGCAGTCGGCAACCGTTCCGTTCAGCAGACGATCCGGTACGGCAACGGCGGACTCGTATGCACAAGCCCCTGCTGTCCCCGCTCAGGCTCAGGCTCAGGCGCAAGCTCGATCGCGATAGGATGGATGGTGGCCCCTCTGTCGGTCGGATACCACGGGCGGTTTGCTTTTACCAGCACGAGCACGCCGTCCTGATCGCCGTAAAAGCGAAAGACTTCCGATTCAGCCTCAAATTCGCTCGGGATCGGGGCGAGCGAAGCCGCGAATGCGGCGACATCGGGAACGGGCATGCCGACTTCCTGAATCGAGAGCCAATCCGTCTTCGCCTCTGCCGGAAAAGCCAGCAGCTCCAAAATGTTTCCTTCCGGGTCTGCGAAGTAGAGCTGCTTTCCTTTCCACGTGTACGACTGCATGACCTCCTGCCCGTCTTTGCTGCGTAAAACGATGCCGCGCTGTCTGATCGCTTCCGCATACGAATCGAACGCCCGCTCCGCGATGCCGCAGGCAAAATGGTAAAACGGCTTTTGCTCCGCCCGCTGAAAAGCCAGTGTGGCTTCCCCTACCGATACGGCAAACGAGCGGGGCGTGCTTTCGATCAGCGGCATGTGCAAAACTTGCGTGTAAAAAGCCAGCAGTTCTTCCGGCTTGCTCGTCGTCAACGTCACCTTTTGCAGCTTCATCGGCCGTTCACTTCCTTTTTTCTTCCATAGTAGCATAAGTAGCGCCCGGGAAGCGGCAGCCCTTTTCGCCGCGGAAGAAAAAAACAAGCGATCCCCAAACAGGAATCGCTTGCCGCTAGTCACGCGAAATGCTTGACCAGATTCAGAAACCGATCAATAGCCGTGCCGATCTCTTCCTCGTCGATATCAAATTTGGGGTGATGATGCGGATAGGCGCTCTTTTTTCCGCACAAAAACACGATGTTTGGCTTGACCGCTTCCCGGTTTTCAGCCATCCATTTCGCGACGGCGAGCAAGAGCGCCGTATGTCCGTCGTGTCCCAGGGGAATTGTAGCGTGGCGGCATAAAAAAACCTTCTCTGCCGAAAGAGAAGGAGTTGGATTTTCAGAATAAGGCACAGGAAACGGGACGAAATAGGGAGGTTGGTGTTCGCGGTTGTCCAGCCGAATCGAACGAGTAACCGATGAACCGAATAGGCGTCTGGCGATTCGTTCTACCCATACAAATTAGGATTAGCACGTATGCTCTGTCATACATTTCTACGAGCGACCAGCGCTCATAGGGGTCCTTGTCTCGCACAAGGATAGGCGTTGTCCGCGATTTCCTGTGGCTGAGATGTACTCAGCTTACAAAACGCAATCCGTTACGTTTTCTAAGCTAAGCACATGAAGCTGTGCCTAGTCTTCCAGCTCGATATATTTTTCGGCCTGCGGAAACTCCAGAAAAATGTTGTGGCATTCGTCTTCAATCAACTGGGACAAGCGCTTGACTTTTCTCTCCAGCTTCAAGCCGCTTTCCCGCGCTTTTTCAATGTCGTACATGGCGCGCGTGATCGTCTTGTCCCCGCCATTGAAGTAGCCGCCCGTATTCAGTTCCTCTTTTTTCATCGAACCGTATCGCTTCAGCGAGGCAGCTTCCTTGCGCATATGCTTCGCAATCTGCATCGCAGTAAAAAGGCTGATCTCCTGATTGTTCCAGGTGATTTTGTGGGCGAGATTGGCGCTGTGGATCAGCTCGTCAATGACGCGGAAGTCTTCGCGCGCTTCCTCCAGCTCTTCCGTGATGAGCGCAAACGAACGAGTCGGCTCCTCCGCTTGCTCGCCTTTCACATAGACGCAGAAGGCGTTTTTTTCGCGCTCCTGATCGAGCTCGCTGACCTTGTGGGCAATATCTGAACGCAACGGAACAAGTGCTGCCAAAGACAGTTTCGCCATTTCCAACCTTCCTTTCTCTCGGGACGAAATTTACTCTTTCAATGAGACGAGCCAATAGCTGGAAAGTTTCGTTTTTTCCAGAAAACTTTTGGCACTGGCTTTTAGAAAAATAGCAAAGCCCCCTCATTCATCGAGGAGGCTTTGCCGATGCAGTCATGCGCTTTTGGATGAGTTGAATTTTTTGTGGTAATAGCGGGAAAATCCGATGATACAGGGGACGAGGACGATCGTCGGCATAAACCAGACGAGCGGGTGAACAGAGCTTAGGCCGAGCAGGCGCGGCGCACCGAATACGGTAAAGGCCGTAATCGTCGCGATACAGCAGCCGAGCATTCCTCCCAGATGCTCAAACCACCAGTGGAGCTTTCGCCCCGGCGGCCGCAGCCAGTACACAAGCTGCGTCGTGCCGAGGAAAATCCCGATGAACGGAAACCAGGTCAGCAGGGTAAAGTCGATCGTCGCCCCGTACAGGCTCATGGCTGCGCCCGAGGCGACCAGCAAAGCGGGAAACAGCAGGTCGACCGGTTGGCGATGCGCCGCTTTGCGGTTTTTGTACCGCAGCACGCGAATCCCGTACCAGGCTGTCGCCGAGCTCAAAATCGAGATGAAAATGAGGAACCAGGCGAAGGCGACGGACTCGACCGTTTTGTCCGGATCGAATCCGATCCGCCAGATGCCCATGACGAGGGCCGAGATCGCGACTGCTCCCATCGCGATCACGTAGACCCAGCCTGAGCGCACGTGCGCCTTTCCGCCCTTTTTGGTGACGATTGGCAGCCAGAATACGAGCAAGGCGGTAAATCCGGCGATGATGTGAATCACTTTGAAAATCGAGAAAAGAAGCATGGCGCTGTTTCCCCCTCTGCTAACCATTGGTCAGCGTCTGATACATGATCTGATGCACTTCATCGACAGTCAGTCCGCTCGCATTCGGCGCGATTTGCGTCTTCATCCGGATGCCGTACGTAATCATCGTGAAAAAAATCGCGACCTTCTCCGCATCGAGCGTGGCCGGGATCACGCCAGCCCGCTGCCCAACCTCGATCCATTCCTTCGACGTCTGGATGCTCTCCTCGTGCAGCTTGACAAGCATCCCGCCAATCACCGGGTCTTCTCTTTTGCTCAGCAAGTAAATCAGGATCAGATTCGTCACATCGCGCGGGTTGTGAATGTGGCGCAAGCCCTGCGAGATACTCCCGAGTGCCCCCGTCAATTCGCTTCCCCCTTCTTTTACGGTTTGGTAAAACCGCTGGCTGATGGCGGCAAAACGTCTTTGCAACAGCAAGCCGAGCAGTTCATCCTTGCTTTTTACGTAATGGTAGATCGCGCCCTTGGACAAGCCTGAACGCTTCATGATGTCCTGCAACGTCGTCTGCTGGCATCCTTTTTCCAAAATCAATTCCTCTGTCGCCGTCAGCAGCAATTGGAAGCTGGGGTTTTGATGAATCGATGACATAGTATCCTCCTGTAGAAAATGGACATGGAAGTCGGTTCCTTACGACCACTATACAAACCGTCGGTCGGTTTGTCAAGCGAAAGAAAAAACACGGACGTCGCTTCGTCCGCTTGGCGCTGCTTTTCGCTGCTTTTCGCTGCTGCTTACGCTTTACTGCGAGACGATGAGTTTGTAGTAGATCACCGTGTCGTGCAGGCTGCCGTCAGCAGACATGGCGTAGTGCGGGATTCTCCCGCCCTCTTGGTACCCCATCGCCTGATACAGCCGATTGGACGGATCTTCGGCGCGCGTATCCAAAACGAGCAGGCTGCGGTTCTCGGCCAGCGCCCGCGCCTGTGCAAGCAGCATCAGCGTGCGGCCAATGCCTTGCCGCTGCGCGGAAGGATGCACCATCAGCTTGGCGATTTCCGCCCGATGCCGTCCGTTTGGCCGCTCAGCCAGGTGGAGCTGGACTGTCCCGACGATGCCGTTTTCATTGGCTGCCACCCAGACTACCACCTGCTCGCCCGTTACCGAGGCCCAGTAGGCGTATGCTTCTTCCCAGGCCAGTGGCGGCAAAAACCCGACGGAAGCCCCATCCGCTACGACATCCACCAGCAGCCCGGCCAGCTCGCGAAGCTCCTGCTCCGTTGGCTGGATCACTTCTCGATACGATAAACCTGGCGTCATGCTTTGTCCCCTCCGTTACGTTTCGCTATGTGCGTGATTATTCTGTATCCTTTAGCACCACTATAACCGAGAAACGGAGCGCTGTCAGTTAAAACGGAACATTTTATGTAAGAAAAATTAACATACATATATCACCGATCCGTTATGGACGATACCCGTACATGCTAAAGATGAAAAAAAGACACGCATACACAACCCCTGCCGGAACAATCGAGAGCGCGATCCAAAATTTTTGCGCCGTTCCACGGGCAGCCTTGAACCAACCGTAGTAGTTGAACAGCAGCACGAGCAGAAACGGAACAAAGAAAAATCCGAGCATGGACTCGACCCACGCCGAATTGTTGTCCCAAAATTGCTCCGGCACCGGCAGCGTATGATACTCCGCGTAAATTGCTTCCTTGCGTGAGATGAACACGTACGACAGAACGATATAATAGACGATTACAGCGGCCTTGACCCAGCCCTTTATCCCTTTTGTCGTCCATAACAGCATAAAAATGATACCCAAGATGAACCATAAGGCCATGTATTCCATCCCGATCCCTCCTAGAAGGGATTATATTTTTTCGCGCTGCATGAAATAAGTACCAACTTTTTTTGGTACCTCCCCAGCTTTCCCGGCAAGAGTCGACAAAATTTGGAATCCTTCCTATAATAGACTTGTCAAAAAAAAGCTGTCTTTTCGTAGGAGATGGTCATGATTACATACGCGATTTCGTTTTTGCTGTCGTTTGCTATCGTCATGGTGCTGATTCCACCGCTGGCCAAATTGGCGTTTCGCCTTGATTTTGTGGACAAGCCCCGGAAAGACGTCGAGCGCAAGATTCATCGGGAGCCGATCCCGCTAACCGCCAGCTATGCGATCTTCGTCGGCTTCGCTACATCGTTTCTGCTGTTTTCCAAAGAATCGCCGGAACAGACGATTGCCGTTTTGATCGGCTCGCTGCTCCTTCTTACCATCGGCACGATTGACGACTGGTACAAGACGCAGGGCAAAGACTTCTCCGCTCTGCCAAAAATGATCGTCCAGCTTTCCGCCGCCGTGATCGTGTACTTGTCCGGAATCAACTTCTCCGGCTTTTACAATCCGCTGAGCGGGGAGTACATCCTGCTGCCGGAATGGCTGCAGTTCATCCTCACGATCTTGTGGATTTTCGGTGTGACGACGGTCATCAACTTTTCGGACGGCATGGACGGCCTCGCCGGAGGGCTGACCGCCATTTCTGCCGGTACGCTGTTCGTCGTCGCCCTTGTCAAAGGACAGACGACCTCCGCCATCATGGCGATCAGCCTGATCGGGGTCGCTCTCGCTTACTTGCGCTACAACAAGCCGCCCGCGAAAATTTTCATGGGAGACGCAGGGGCGACTTTTCTCGGCTTTATCCTCGCCGTGATCGCGCTGGACGGAGCCTTCAAACAGGCAACGGTCCTGTCGCTGTTCATCCCGATTTTGGCGCTGGGTGTGCCGATCTTCGACAACCTGTTCGTCGTAGCAAAACGGTTCATGCAAGGCAAGCCGATCTACCAGGCAGACGCCAGCCAGGTGCATTACCGCTTGCTGCGCACGGGGCTTAATCCCAAGCAGGTCGTGGCGTTTCTATGCTTAATCAGCATGTGCTTCTCGCTGACCTCGATTATCCTGCTTTTGCTGGGTGTATAGAACGAAAAAATGCCGCTTCGGTCCTCCCACGGACCTGCGGCATTTTTTTATGCTGAACAGGCTGGCTGGCGCAGCCGTTTTCGCTTGTCGCCCAGGCCAGGCGAGGCCCGCTTCTCTACAGGAGCGCTCGCTTCGCCGTCAGCATCGTCTGGGTAATCCGAAAGCCTGTCCCTTCGTACAAAGCAATCGCAGGCTTGTTGTGCGTTCCTGTCACGAGGTACGGCTGCAAGCCTTTTTCCAGCGTCCGGTTTATGAAAAACCGGGCAAGCTGTTTGCCGTAGCCTTTTTTCTGGTGCTTGGGGTCGACGAAAACATCGTAGGCTTCGCCTTGCGGGGTCACGATCAACGAGCCGACAAACTCGCCCTGTTCCTCGTAGAACATGTAGATGTCGTCCTTCATTTCCGTGAGCAGCCACTTTTGCCAGGAGTCCATCGTTTGTTCGCAGTAGTCGGTCAGACGGTACGGCTTCAGATCAATGCTTTTGCGCACCTCATAGTAGGCGTCGCTTTGGGACTGGATGTAGCAGGGCAGCTCCTGCTCGGCAAAAGGCTTGACCGCAAGCGTCGGCTCCGGCACCATCCCGCCTGTGTACTTCATCGTATGCTGTCCCCACAACGGCGCGAAGCCTTTTTTGGCAAAAAACCCCCCGGCATCGCCCTCGTCGATGCGATACGTGGCGACGACCGCCGTCGGCTTCTGTTCGTGCGCAAGCAACTGTGTCCAGACGAGGTCGAACAGCCGGGAGCCGATCCCTTTTTTGCGCTGCTCGGGACGTGTGTACACGTACATTTCCGCCGTCCCCTCTTCGCCAAAAGAGGTTAAATCGTACAAGCCGCAAGCGACGATCTCCCCTTGCTCCTCACAGAGAAACACCGTGGCCGATTTCAGGATTGCCGCGAGTTCCACCGGGCGCCATTGCACCTCTTTTTGCAGCATCGCCACGACCGTGCCCAGGTCGCGCTCCTTCAGGTTGCGAATCATTTCTCTTCTCTCCCTCTGCTGCTCATCGCCTGCGCGCTAGCTCTGCTTCGTGGCTGTCGCTTCCGCCGTCTGCTCCAGTTGCTTTTTATGTTGCAGGCACGCCTGGCATCTTCTGCTTTTTCTGCCAAAAGCGGTGTAGTATTTGAGCTTTTTGCAGGAGCGGCACGTCACGTACAGCGAGCTGGACAAATTGTAGTTTTGCTCGGGCGTGTTTTGCGAAAGGTGGACGGTCTTGTTGTATTTGATTAAAAGGTGCGCCGTATGTATGGCATCGACCAAAGCCGAGTGCAGCCTTCCTTCCTGAACGATGCCGGCTGCATCAATCGCGTCTTTCAGACTCATCTGCTTGCGGTCGGCGAGCAGCATGCTGATCGCGGGCTGGATGTCGTTGTAGTTGCGCAGCCAGTTGAAATCAAGTCCGAAGCGGGCGCAATGCTCGATCATCAGCCGTTTGTCGTCCTGGCCCCACGAGCACAAATAGTAGTCCTCGTCCGTGCCGATCCAGTCGAGAAAAGCGTCGAAGGCTTTGCGAAACGGAATAAACGTCGGCATGTTTTCTTTGTCCAGGCCGATAAATTTGCGGGTGCGCTCCGTAATTCTGCGCTCGATGGCCGGAAACGTGTAGCGCTGGAAGGTGTCGACCTCCACGCCGTTTTTTCCGGTCACGACTTTTGCCGCACCGATCTCGATGATTTCCGGGATCTTGTCCCGTTGATGGGTAAGGGTTGTTTCCAGGTCATAGACAATGATTTGCAAGCAGTATCACATCCTGAATGTATTGGTTCTATTATGAACGGTTGCGGGCATGGATTGCAAAAAGCAGCAGGCAAACGCTTTCCTTATTTAATGGATAATTGTATAGGAGCGCGGACAAAAAACAAAGCAAAAAATGGCTGCCGTACATGGCAGCCACGAAAAGCCTCTATCTGGTTGTGCCGGATTTTCAAAACGTTTTCCGCAGCCACGCGAGCAGCGCCCAGCGCCTTTCTGTCCGGCGCTTGTAGGCGGGCAGTCCCCGGTACACTTCTGTCGCTTCGCGAAAAGATGCCTTCGCCTTGTCTTTTTGCTGCAGCTCGTCGTACACGACGCCAAGCTTGAAGTACACCTCGCACGACGACATGTTCATTTTCGCCAGCTCCTCCAGGTATTCCAGCGCTTTTTCCCGCTGCTGGCGCTTCGCGTACTCTTCCCCGACAATCAGGCGCGGCTCCCCGTATCTGACGCGCGGATTGAGCTTCAACGCCTGCCCGATCAGCTCCAGCCCCTCTTCCATCCGCCCTGTCTTCAACAAGCAAATGCCTTTGTCACACAAATATTCGGACGAATCCTGCATCGTGGCGGCGATCCCTTCCAAGTAAGCCAGTGCTTCTGCATATTGCCGCTTTTCCATGTGCAGACGGGCCGCCTCCAGCTTGGCTGGCGTGTCGTGCGGGTTCAGCCGCAACTGCGTGCGTAACGCCGACAGCCTTCTCCAACGGCGATACGGCTTGGTAATGTCAGGCAGCAGCCGGACAAAGCGGCGATCCAGGAAATACAGGACGAGCAAAATAATCAGCATGGCGATAAACGGATTGCCTGTCAGCCACCACAGGATTGAGAACAAGAACAGTTTCCCCAAAGATTTCCCCTCGATCCTCTCTTTTTTCTTTTTTTACTATAAGAGTCTGCCAACTCTATTGTCAAATATTGTTACCTCAAGATAAAAGGTTACTACGATAGTGGTTGTTATCCACCGCGATATAGGTTACTATAATCGTAGTAACCTATAATAAACTATTTCAAAAGGAGGTTTGCTCGCCACCGTGAACATGAAAGTGTACCTCCTGGCTATCGCTGCCTTTGTCGTAGGAACGGTAGAGCTGATTATCGGCGGCATCTTGGACATCATCGCGGGGGATTTGCAAGTCTCCATCAGCACCGCAGGCTGGCTGATTACGATGTTCTCCGTTGTTTTTGCGCTTTCCGCTCCGATTTTGCTGACCGTAACGGCAAAGGCCGAGCGAAAAGCGCTGTATTTGTGGGCGCTGGCCGTTTTTTTCGTCGGCAACGTCATTTCCTGGCTCAGTCCTCATTATTCGATCTTGATGCTTGGGCGGATTTTTTCCGCAGCGAGCGGTTCGCTGATTATCGTGCTGTCCATCACCATCGCTTCCTCGATCGTCCAGGAGGCGTACCGGGCGAGAGCAATCGGCGTCATTTTCATGGGCGTGAGCGGTTCGCTCGTGCTGGGTGTGCCGCTTGGCCTTGTCATCGGCAATTCGTTTGGCTGGCGCGCGCCGTTTTTGCTTATTTCCGTTTTGACGCTCGTCTCCATGATCGGGATTTCCGCCTTTTTGCCGAAAATCCCGGCAAGGCCGACGATTCCGCTCAGAGAGCAGCTTTTGACGCTGAAAAAGCCGAAGATCATCAGCGCGCAACTGACGTCCGTGTTCATGCTGACCGGACATTTGACGTTGTACGCCTATTTCACTCCGTTTTTGAAAACGGCTTTGCACCTGTCTTCCGGCTGGGTCAGCATCGTCTACTTTATTTTCGGCATCTCCGCTGTGCTCGGCGGCGGCGTTGGCGGCTGGGCGGCAGACAAGCTCGGTTCGACGAAAAGCATTTTGGTCATTATCGCCTCGTTCGCTGTCGTGATGTTCCTCATTCCGGCAGTGACATTTTCGCTCTATTTGTTCCTCGTCGTGATGATTGTCTGGAGCATGCTCAGTTGGGCGATCACGCCCGCGCAGCAAAACTACCTGATCGAAACGGCCCCCGAGTCGTACGAGATTCAGCAAGGCTTGAACACGTCCGCGTTGCACGTCGGCATTGCGCTCGGCTCGGCCGTCGGCGGCTTTGTCATTGAGCATCACTCTGTCGTGGACACGGCCTGGGTAGGCGGCATCTTCGTGCTGATTGCCTTTGTCTGCGCTGTTTTTTCTATTACAAGACCTGCTACGTCCAAGCTTGGTCAGTCCATTACCATTTAAGGAGGTGAATGCCGTCGCGCCGAGAGCGAGCCTGTGCGTTCCGCTCGGTGGGCGACGGCCTTATCATGAGCACACATATTCAAGCCAAACCAGGTGAAATCGCAGAAAGCATCCTGCTGCCAGGCGATCCGCTGCGGGCCAAGTACATTGCTGAGACGTTTCTCACAGACGTGACCTGCTACAACCAGGTGCGCGGCATGCTCGGCTTCACGGGCACTTATCAAGGCAAACGGGTGTCTGTGCAAGGGACAGGCATGGGCGTTCCGTCGATTTCGATTTACGTCAACGAGCTGATCCGCGACTACGGCGTGAAAAATTTGGTTCGCGTCGGAACGTGCGGCGGCATCCAGAAAGACGTGCATGTGCGCGACGTCATTATCGCCATGACGGCATGCACGGACTCGAACATGAACCGCCTGACATTCCCGGGCTTCGACTACGCGCCTTGCGCCAATTTCGAGCTGTTGCAAAAAGCGTACAACGCAGGCGTTGCCAAAGGCTTGCCGGTGCGGGTCGGCAACGTGCTGACGGCCGATGTGTTTTACCGCGAAAGCATGGAGCCGGTGAAAAAGCTCGGCGACTACGGGGTGCTCGCCGTAGAGATGGAGACGACGGCGCTCTATACGCTTGCCGCGAAGTACGGCGTCAACGGTTTGTCGATCCTGACCGTCAGCGACCATATTTTCACGGGCGAGGAAACGACGGCCGAAGAGCGGCAGACGACGTTCAACGACATGATCGTCATGGCGCTGGAGGCCGTTATCGCCGAGTAAGCATCATCGGCGTACGCGAGAAAGCTTACAACAAAAAGGGATCTGCGCTCGCTGGCAGATCCCTTTTTGCTGTACGTATTTGACGCAGCATGAACCATTTTGCTTGCTTCGGGCATTCGCCCGCTTTTTGCCCAGGCGAAACGATCCGGGTTACGCCTTGCTTTCGCATTCGTCCCGCTTGCTCGACTCTTCGCTGCAGAGCATGATCGACGCCAAAATCATCCCCGCAATTACCAGCTCGCCTTGCTCGACTTCAATCGCCTCCACACTCCCTGTAACCGGAGAGAGGATGTCGATGCTCCGGCTGCCGTCTGCGAGCGTGAACAGCACTTCTCCCTCCTGCACAGAATCACTCAATCGAAAAAAGATTCGCGCAATGGTTCCGGCAAATGGCGATACTACGTCATACTTTAAACCCAATCTGCTCACCTCGACTTATCTTCTCTTGGATTTCCTGATATTTGCGACTGATCGTGGACTGGCTGACGCCGAGCACCTTGGCTGCCATGGACGTCGTCTTGAACTCGTCCATCGCCATCTTGATAAGCTGCTCCTCCATCGCTCTCGTCGCTTCCTTCAGCGGCATGATCTTGGTCAAACGCTGCCGCATATACTGCTTTTTCTTCGTCTTCAACAGCGGCGTAATGTGGTGCGCTTCGATGAGATCCTCGTCTGCGGTGACCACGATTCGCTCGATGATGTTTTGCAATTCGCGCACGTTGCCTGGCCAGGAATACGATTCCAGCAGGTCGAGGGCGTCTTGGGACAGTTGGGTGGAACGTTCGTATTTTTCGTTAAACGTTTGCAAAAAGTGCAGGCTGATGAGCGGGATGTCCTCAGGGCGGTCGCGCAGCGGCGGAATCACGACAGGAATGACGTTCAGCCGATAGTAAAGGTCCTCGCGAAACGTGCCTTCCTCGACCATTTTTTCGAGATTTTTGTTCGTCGCGGCGATGATTTGCACATCGACCTCGACGATCTCCGAGCCGCCTACCGGGATGATCTCCCTCTCCTGGAGGACGCGCAGCAGCTTGACCTGCAGATTGAGCGGCATTTCTCCGATCTCGTCGAGAAACAGCACGCCTTTGTGGGCCATGCGGAAATACCCCGGCTTGCCGTTCGTATTCGCGCCTGTAAACGCGCCCTTTTCATAGCCGAACAGCTCGCTCTCCAACAGCGTCTCCGGGATCGCCCCGCAGTTGACCTTGACGAACGGGTGGTTGTAGCGCGGCCCCAACTCGTAAATCGTGCGAGCGAACACTTCTTTGCCGACGCCGGATTCCCCGGTGAGCAGCACGGTCGACGAAGTGTTGGCGATCTTGTGAATGTACTTCATCACTCTTTCCATCGGCTCGCTGGCGTAGATCAACTGGCGGTTTTTCGCGTACTGCTTCTGGTCGCGCAAATGCTCCAGTTCCTTTTTGTATTTCTCCGATATTTTTTTGACCTGGAGCAGCTCTTCCTTCAGCATGACCGTCTCCGTAATATCCCGCAGCGCAATGACGATCCGCTCCAGCTTGCCTTTGCCGTCAAAAATCGGGTTGCCGACCGCGAGCACATTTTTGCCCGAGCGGCTCTCCTGGGTGACGGACACTTTTCGTTTTCGCTCCATCACCATCCGGACGATCGCGGAGAAAAACAGCCCCTCCTGCTCCAGCTCCATCAGATTGATGCCGACGAGCTGCTCCTTGTTGATCTCCCAAAAGTCTTCGATCAGGTTGCCGCTGTAGCGCAACAGCACGCCTTTTTCATCGAGGACGAGAATCTCGTCGTAGATCGAGGAAAGAATCCCTTGCAGGTCGGTGTTGAGGTTTTTGACGTATTCCATCTCCATCGCCATTTTTTCGATGTACGGCAAATCTTGCAGGACGATCGTCGCCCCGGTTACCGTGCCGTCCTGGCTGCGAATCGGGCAAAAATCGGCCAGCACCCCGATCCGTTCGTTGACGATGATATAGTTGAGCACCTTTTCCCCGTACTCGATCACTTTGTGAAAAACGTCCGGGTCGAGCAGCTCGCCGACCCGTTGCTGGCGCAGCTCCTCCGGGGTCACGCGAACCATCCGCAACACTTCCGAGCTGAAGTTCTCGATCCGCCCCTTCTCGTCCACAATCAAAATGCCCATCGGGATCGAGTTGAGCAGCGAGCGAATCCAGTCGGGGTGCCCGGACTGGCTGGTCAGGACGTAGTACAGCACATCTTCGCGGCGCAAGTAGCCTTCGGGCTGTCCGGCCGGACCGGAAACCACGACGACTTCTTCTCCGCATACTTTGAAAAAATCCGGGACGTCTTCTCCCTGTTGCAAAAAAGAAAGGTTCGTTTGATAGGGCAACTCGCGCACGGGCCTGTCCATCCAGTCCGCGTCCGTCATCCGTTGCAGCAGATCGGTGTTGCGTATATAGGCAACGAGCTTTTGTTCATTGTTCGGATCGGTTACAAACACATAGCGTTCGTTGAACCGTGACATGATGTTCCGGACTTCATTTACTGAAGATTCAAACGATACAGTCAACGCTTTTCTGACAAAACGATTTGAAACCATAGGTCCTCCCAATATTGCTTGGCGTGTGACTTCTATTATACTCAGGGCTCCCATGGAGAAGAAAGGGGAAAAGAAGACTGGGGTGGGCAGTCTTCTTTTCCGGTAAACGATTTAGATTTGGACTTGCGGCAGTACGTTTTTGAACGTCTCGATCACTTTGTCCGCTTCCTCGTAGGTGATGGTGAGCGGCGGCTCGATGCGGATTGTCTTCGCGTTAATCAAAGTTCCGGCGACCAGCACGCCGTTGTCGAACAAGCCTTTGGACACTTCGTAGCCGATCTCGTCGCTGTGGAACTCGATCCCGATCAACAGCCCTTTGCCGCGCACTTCCTGCACCTTGTCGCTGTGCGCTGCCGCTGCTTCGCGCAGCCCTTTGAGCATGTACTCGCCCATTTCCACGCAGCGGTCGAGCAAGTTTTCCTCGATCAGCACGTTGAAGGTCGCAATCGCCGCCGCGCACGCCAGCGGGTTGCCGCCAAACGTCGTCGTCTGCACGAACGGATTCGGGAAAAAGCTTTTGAACACTTCCTCTGTCGCGACCACGGCTCCCGCTGGCATGATGCCGCCGCCGAACGCTTTGGCCAGGCACAAAATGTCCGGAACGACGTTGTAATGCTCGCAGCAAAACATTTTTCCGGTGCGGCCCATGCCCGTCTGCACTTCGTCGAGAATCAGGAGAGCGCCGTACTGATCGCACAACTCGCGCACCTGCTGCAAATAGTCGTCCGGCGGCAGGTTGACGCCGCCTTCGCCCTGGATCGGCTCGAGGATGACCCCGGCGATCTCTTCGCCGACGAGCGCGCACGCTTCAAACGTCTTGCGCAGCATCTCGATGTCGCCGAAGTGCACGTGGCGGAAGCCCGGGATCATCGGCAGAAACGGCTTGCGGAATACCCCTTTGGCGGTAGCGGACAGAGCGCCCAAGCTTTTGCCGTGGAACGCTTTCGTCGTCGCGATAAAAGTCGTGCGGCCCGTGTGCATTTTCGCCAGCTTGATCGCCGCTTCCACCGTTTCTGTCCCGCTGTTGGCGAAGTAGGCGTATTTCAGGTTGCCTGGCGTCACGTCAGCCAAAATTTTGGCGAGCATGGCGCGCAGCGGGTCGAGCAAGTCCTGGCTGTGCAGCGGCTGGCGGTTGAGCTGGTTGATGACGGCCTCCACGACTTTTGGATGGCGGTGGCCGACGTTGTAGATGCCGAAGCCGCCCAGGCAGTCGATGTACACTTTTCCGTTGACGTCCATGAACGAGTTCGGGCCTGCGTCTTTCCATTCCACAGCGGCGAACTGGCCGTCCTTGGTCACGGATTTGCGGTAGCCAAGAAAGCCCGGATTGACGTGGTCGCGGAAGTTTTCCACCGTCTGGCGGGTGACCCACTCCGCTTCGTCTTTCGTGATTTCGCTTTTGGCGATCAGGTCGAGCACCTGGCTCGTATAGGCGTAGACGTCTTTGTACTGTTCTTTTACTTGTGCATGCTGATTGCTCTCCACTGTCTTGTTCATCGTGCTGTCCTCCTGATTGTCGTATTAGTTTTCAAACCAGCCGGTTGGCTGTACGTGCAGGTTGATGTTGATCTGCTTGACTTCTGTGTACTCCTCGAAGCCATACGTGCCCAGACCGCGGCCGATGCCGCTCTGCTTGTAGCCGCCCCACGGCGCTTCGTTGTACGTCGGATGGTAACAGTTGATCCACGTAATCCCGGCGCGCAGCTTCTTGATGACGCGCATCGCCTTGGCGCCGTCCTGAGTGAACACGCCGCCCGCCAGTCCGTAGACGGTATCGTTGGCGATGCGGATGGCGTCTGCTTCGTCCCGGAAGCGCTGGATCGCCAGCACAGGACCGAAAATTTCCTCCTGGACGATCTTCATGGACGGGGTCGTATCGGTGAAAATCGTCGGCTCGATGAAGTAGCCTTTTTCCAGGCCGTTTGCCGTCAAGCGGTTGCCTCCGCACACCAGACGGGCGCCTTCTGCTTTTCCAAGCTCGATGTAGTGCAAGATTTTTTCCATGTGCGCCTGGCTGACGACTGGCCCCATCTCGGTAGCGGGATCGTCGCCGCGGCCTACGCGTATTTTTTTCGCCCGTTCCACCAGCCGCTCGACGAAGCGGTCGTGGATGCTGTCCTCAAGCAGCAGGCGCGATCCGGCGGAGCAGACCTGGCCTTGATTCGCGAAAATTCCGAATAGCGCGTAATCGACAGCCGTCTCGAAGTCGGCATCGGCAAACACGATGTTCGGCGACTTGCCGCCAAGCTCGAGGGAAATTTTTTTGATGTTGCCTGTAGCGGCCCGCATGATGCTGCGTCCGGTAGCCGTGCCGCCTGTAAACGAGATTTTGTCCACCAGGTGGCTCTCCGCCAGCTCGTTGCCTACCGTAGCTCCCGCGCCCAGCACCATGTTGGCTACGCCTTTCGGGATGCCTACTTCTTCTATGATTTCAAACAGCTTTTGCGCAGTGACCGGGGTGACCTCAGACGGCTTGAAGACGATCGTGTTCCCGGCGGCCAAGGCAGGCGCGATCTTCCACACGCCCATGAGCAGCGGGTAGTTCCACGGCACGATCAGGCCGCATACGCCGACAGGCTCGCGCACGACCATCGCCTGCACAGGGTCTGCCACGTGATAGGTCTGCCCGTCCGGCTTGGTAACGAGGCCCGCGTAATAGCGGAAGCACGCAGCCGCGTCGGCAACGTCAAAAGCGGTCTCGCGCAGCGGCTTGCCGTTGTCCAGCGTCTCCAGCCTGCCGATTTCTTCCGCGCGCTCCTCGAGCTTGTCGGCGATCTTAAACAGGTAGCGGGCGCGCTCTGCTGCCGGAAGCTCCGACCAGATGCCGCTGTCGAATGCTTCGCGAGCGACCTGAATGGCATGGCGGGCGTCTTCCACGTCCCCTTCTGCCGAGAGGGCAATCACTTCCCCCGTAGCGGGATTCACAATCTCGCGGGTCTTTTTGCTTTGCGCGTCTACCCATTCCCCGTTGATGTACATCTTCAGGTTCATCATGCAACGAATCCTCTCCTTCCGCTGTATCCATTTACGTAAACTACCTAAAGCAACTCTCGTGCCAATCCGGGATGCGCCCGTGCACATGCGCAAACCCGGATCACCTGCACGAATGATCTATTCAAAAATTCATAGATTATGCAAAAATGAATAGCTGGATTACTTGCTCACAGCCTGCTTTTGTTGCAGGGCGACCAGGGCGGCAAAGTCGTGAATCAGCGTAGCTGCCAACAGCGACGTGATCTGTGCCGGGTCGTACGGAGGCAGCACCTCGACCAGATCGAAGCCGACGTAGTTCAGGCCCGTCAAGGAGCGAATCATTTGCAGCGCCTCGTGGCTGGTGAAGCCGCCTACTTCGAGCGTGCCTGTTCCCGGAGCAAAAGCCGGATCGACAAAGTCGATGTCAAAGGTCAAAAAGCACGGCGTGTCCCCGATTTTTGCCTTGATCTCGCCAAGCACGTCATCCCAGCCGCGGTTGCGCAGCTCTTGCGTCGTGACGACGTTGTAGCCAAGCTCGTAGCTCGCTTCGAGATCGCCGGGGTGGTTGAGCGTCCCGCGAATGCCGACCTGAAACACTTTGTCCGGCAAAAGCAGCCCTTCCTCATGCGCCCGGATAAACGGCGAGCCGTGCCAATATTTTTCGTCGTAATACGTATCCCACGTGTCCGTGTGCGAGTCGAACTGAATCATCGCGACCTGGCCGTACACTTTTTTGGCGGCCCGCAGCGAGGCCAGCGTAATCGAGTGATCCCCGCCCAAGCCGATCGGCACGATTCCTTTTTGCATCAGGTCGAGCATGGCTTCCTCCATCAGCTCGTAGCTGCGGTGGATATTGTGCGGGATGACCGGGACGTCCCCGATGTCGATCGCCTTGGTGTCTTCAAACGGGTACACTTTGTGCGTCGGATGGTACGGGAACAGCGTCATCGAAGCCTGGCGAATCGCTTGCGGCGCAAAGCGCGCTCCGACGCGGAAGGACGCCGCCGTGTCAAACGGCTGTCCGATGATCGCTACCTTGGCATTTTCTCGCGCGGACGGCAGACGCATGAAAGTGCCTGTCGTGCAAAACTCCGGTTTTACATCTGGGGAAAGTGGATATTGCATGAGTTTCAGTCCTCCGTTTGTAGGTTGTCGGGTACGAATCGTCTGTTTCTTCTCTACAGCGTTGGACTTTTTGGCAAAGATGACGGGCAGTTGGCTTTGTTACCGTAGTGCCTCTCTATCCCTCAGCTCCTGCCCAACGCTGCCTGTATCCTTTTGCAAACAAGCTCGCCGGATGGGCGAAAGCCGGCAACAGGATCATGGACAGCAGGACAGCAATGAGGAAAAGCTTGTTTCGCATCGCTTGTAACCACTCCTTGTTTCCTTCCTTGCGCGTTCATTGAAATATTATTGCAAAAATTATGCCATTTTATCTTTCGTGAAAACGTTGAAAGGCAGGCTGTTTTCTATTCGTTTTTTCATGATCTATCCATTTTTGCATAACCGCTTTTGCCTGGTCTGATCGCGAAAAAGGAGCGCCGCCCGAATGAGCAACGCTCCTGCCGCTGTTTTTATGCCCGTGTTTCCCCGCTTAGTTCGCCCAGCCCCGCACGCGTGCCGCTTCCGCCAGCCTTTTGACGGCGACCATGTACACGGCCTTGCGCATGTCGATGCTGTATTGCTCTGCTGTCTCGTACGCCTTGCGGAAGCTTCCCTCCATCTTCTCGCGCAGCATCTTGTCGACCGTCGCCTCATCCCAGTAGTAGCCCTGGTTGTTTTGCACCCATTCAAAATAAGAAACGATCACGCCGCCGGAATTGGCCAAAATGTCCGGCACGACGATAATCCCCCGCTCCTGCAACATGCGCTCGGCCTCTGCCGTCGTTGGCCCGTTCGCTGCTTCGATGACGATCCGGCACGACAGGCGCCCCGCATTTTCCGCCGTAATCTGTCCGCCCAGCGCCGCCGGAATGAGGATGTCGCACGGCCGCTCCAACAGCTCCTGGTTGGTGATCCGGTCGGCAAACAACTGGGTGACCGCGCCAAACGAATCGCGGCGCTCCAGCAAGTACGGAATGTCGAGGCCAGCTTCGTCGTAGATCGCGCCATTGGCGTCCCCGCTCCCGACGATTTTTACTCCTTGTTCATGTAAAAACTTCGCCAGGTAGCTGCCGACGTTTCCAACCCCTTGAATGATGACCCGGGCGTCCTGCGTTTTGCTGCTACACCTCTGCTGTTTTAGCAAGTCGTGTGCCAAACGGCGATCCTCGTGCCTTCTTATTGGCATGCGCTTTCTCGCTTTATGCATTTTTGGGTAAACGATGAATTTTTGCATGGATCATTGTCTTCGATTAGGCTTGCTCGTGAGCGAAAAAGCCGGACTGCGGGCTGCTTTCGCTTTTGGCACATCCCTTGCTTACAGTTGCTGATGCAAACAGTCGCATCACCACCGATTTGGCAAGGGGGGCAAATGACATGAGGAAAAACGATGCGACCAGACTCCGCAGCCGGGCGGCGGGAGGACTGGATCGAATAGGAACTGGCTTTTGCTCGTAACAGGCCGTTGATCGAAGCTTGCTTTTGGACGAAGCGACTTCTGAATGTTAAACGCTTTCATTTCACTCGCAAAGGGGATTGGTCATGGAAAAAAGCCTGAATTATTCAACTTCGGCACCCACGTTAAAAAGAAGCTTGAAGCTGTGGCAAGTCATCGTATTGGGGCTTGGCTATTTGACGCCTCTGACTGTGTTTGACACGTACGGGATCGTCAGCCAGGAAACCGGGGGCCACGTCCCGACCGCGTACATTCTCGCGCTGGCAGCGATGCTGTTTACCGCATCCAGCTACGGAAAAATGGTGCGGGTGTTCCCTGTCGCCGGCTCGGCTTACTCGTATGCGCGCCAGGCGATCAATCCGCACATCGGCTTTCTGGTCGGCTGGGTGTCGCTTTTGGACTACGTGTTTCTGCCCGTCATCAATGTGCTTTTGGGCAAAATTTATTTATCCGCCGCCTTCCCGATGGTTCCCGGCTGGATTTTGGGCATTTTGCTTGCTGCGGTGACTACTTTTATCAATTTTCGCGGTATTCAGTCTACGGCCAACTTCAACACGCTGCTGGTCGTGTTTCAGGTGATCGTGGTCGTCGTCTTTATCGGCTTGAGCATCTCGCACATCAGTGCGGCAGCAAACGGGGAGAGCGCCTTCACGATCCAGCCATTTTACGGCGAAGCGATTTCTTTTCCCACCTTGCTGACCGGAGCGGCCATTCTCTGCTTTTCGTTTCTCGGCTTTGACGCGGTCACCACTTATACGGAAGAAGCGGTCGATCCAATGAAGACGATTCCGCGCGGCATTTTTCTCGTCGCATTGATTGGCGGCGTCATTTTCATTACTACCTCCTATTTCACGCAGCTCGCTTTTCCGGTTGTCGACCAGTTCCAAAACCCGGAGTCCCCCTCGCCGGAGATGTCGATGATTCTCGGACAAGACTTGTTTTATGCGTTTTTCGTGGCAGGCAGCATTACCGCCGCTCTCGCCTCCGGGATCGCTTCCCACACGAGCGCTTCCCGCCTGCTGTACGTAATGGGCAGGGAAAACGTCTTGCCGAGAAAGTTGTTCGGCCACTTGCATCCAACGAGAGGAATCCCGGCTCGCAACGTGTTTTTCGTCGGGGCGGTGTCGCTTGCTGCGCTGTTCCTCGATCTGGAGACGGCGCTCGCCTTCATTAATTTTGGGGCATTGACCGCCTTTACTGCCGTCAACGCTTCCGTCATCGCCCATTACTATATTCGCAACCAACGGCGTTCCCTGGCGGATACGTATCGCTACTTGCTTGCCCCGTTGTGCGGGACCAGCTTCGTCGCGTTTCTCTGGTACAACCTGGACAGCCATGCCCTGACGCTCGGGCTGCTCTGGACGCTGGCGGGCATCGGCTACTTGCTGATCGGCACCAAGTTTTTCACGAAAAAGCCGCCTGTCATCGACTTTGAGGAAGCGATTTGATTTCGCTCTGCGCTGACCGTCAGCCAGCCAGTGCGCTTTAGCCAAAACTATTATCAGGAGTTGAGCTGCTCATGAAATTCGAATATTTGTACGATCAATCGGAAAATTTGCTCTCGCGCTTTGTCACCTTCGCCACGGAGCACCATCGCTACGACTTTGCCTTTTTCTACTCGCAGCACTTCGACGGCAAAAGCATTGTCATGTCGCTGCAAAACATGCGCGCCGCCCTGATCTCCTCGGACGACCTTGCGCACAATCATAGCTGGGTGCAGCCGTTTGCGGTGCATGCAGAAGACGAGGACGTCGTCACGAGCTTTTTGCAGAAAGCGCTCTCTTCTTTGTTTCGGCATGATGATCTTGATTGAACTCGGGGTGAATCTGTAAGCAAGTCTTTAGGTGGATGATTGATCTTTGGGCTGATGCCGGGATGTTGGGCATCGGCTTTTTGGGGTGGGGCAGGGTTTTTGAGGGCTGGTTGGCATTCTTGGTAACAGCGCGGTCTTCCCCTGTTTTTAGCAAGGGACAACTTCTCTATTAGCTGAATAGGACAGAGAACCATCGGGAACAAGCAACATTCCAAGCGTATGACATTTTTATGAACGACAAATTGCGACACGTTTTCAACAAATTTTGTTATTAAATGTAATTAATTACAAAAAGGAGGGTTAAAGATATGAACCAGTACAAATGTCATTCGCTCAAAATTGTATTGCCCGTCGTATTCGCCGTCTCTGTTCTCGCTGTGCCATTCGTAGACGAACTCTCTACCGTTTCGGCTGCCAAAACAGACAGCGAAGCCCCGGCGGAAAAAATCCCGGAAACGATGGAACCGGGCACCATCATTACTTTTGATGAAAACAACAAGATGATCGTCCACCCTTATGAATATAAGGAAGAAGCAGAGAGGCCAAGAGCCAAAGCAGTGCAGAAACAGAAGCCGGATAAAGAAGAGAAAGCCGTTCTTGCCCATATCGAACAGGAGAGAGTGTCGCTGCCCGTCTACTATGATACGGAGCCGGAATTGCCTGCGCCGCACCCCGGCATGACCGTCTACTACGATGGGATGGGATATCCGACCAAGATCGTAGCCGCGGATGGAAAGCTGGTTGATTACGACTCCGCAAGCATCGGTACAAGCAATGCCAAAGCGCTCTCGACAAGTCATGCTGCCGCTGCTGGCTGGACTCCTCCTAAAAACGGTGAGTACGTCTATGGCAAAAACAACGAGAACAAAATTACGATAACCGATAACTATGTGATGGGTGAAGGCTGGGTTACTTGGTACGATGGCGAAGGAAAAACAGGGTCTGATAACAAAAAATTAAAAAACAATAACTGCGCGACAAAGATGAAATACGACCGACCACCCTACAATACGGAAATCAGAGTTAGAAACCTTGAAAACGACATCGTCAAGGAAACTTACAAGGGAGATATTGGTGGGCTTCCCCACGCCGTCCTAGATATTATGCCTGACTTCATGGAGCAGGAGTTCGAAACGAAAGTCGACAAAAAGAAAGGGACTGGCCGTTTCAAAGGCAGAACCTATCATGAAAAATAAGCAGAAGCATCTCTGCCATATGCGTCTGCTAGTTCGGGACGCTTATCTTCATCATGTTATGAAAAAGGAGCACACCCAATGAACGGCTTGTTCCGCAGCATCCTTGTATTGGCGACAGGCTTGTTGGCGCTAACCGCGTGTTCGCAAACGACAGGTCCCGCGTCGGAGACTGTCTCTGTGCCCCTGCCGCCACCGCCACCCGTCTCTCCCTACCTGTCGATCACGGCGACAACCGAGCAGGGCAAAAATTTGTATTTTACCTACCAGTTCGATACCAAGACCGTACAGCACGTAATCGAAACGCCCGATACCGCCCAATACCCGCTCGGCGCCGTCGACCTGCAAAACGGGGCGCTGTTTTATGCGGAACGCGATGCCACCGGGTCAGACCAACTGGTGAAGCTCGACCTGGCGACGCAGCGGAAAGAAACGTTGACCACCGATCTGTTTGCGATCAATTCCATCATTCCGACGGGCGACAAGGTGATTTTGGCGACCGCGGAAAAACGGAAAGACGTTGTCCAGCTCGCCTCCTATGACTTGCGCGCCAACACGCTTACGTACTGGATGAAGCCCGAAGATCACGATACGTCTGCCAGATCGTTGTCCTATAACCCGTTTACCCGCAAACTGTACGCGACTCTGTATTCTTTTGCCGAAAGCAGTAAAAACATGGAAAAGGCAAACGAAACACAGGCAGATGACGTCGTGGCCGCCACGCACCGCGTTGTCGAGTACGATCTGGACGGAAATGCCCTGCGGGAATTGTACAAGGCCCGAGAAGTGATTCCTTCTTTTTCCGTCTCAAAGGATGCGAAGCTAGCACTGGTCAGAAGTGCGCCCATGGTCCATAAACAGCGGGAGAACTACTTGCACTACCTGGGTTCAGGCAAAAAAGAGAAGCTGGACCTTCCCGAGTTGGGGAGAATCGAGGAAATGTACTTGTCTGTTGACAAACAAGGGTTTTACTTCGCTGGAACTGTGAAAAACCCGCCCAAGCATCTGGCCCCTGTCGCCGGAGCATTGAACGGCCTGTATTACTACGACTTTGCCACCCGCACGATCACCCTGCTCTTTTCCAGGCCAGATACTTACATCAACAATTTTGTGCTGCTGGACGGCGCTTCGGCGGCGGCGCAATAAATGCGGGAGGGCAGCTTGATAGCGTTCCCTTCGGCAAAAATACAGCGGCTTTTTTGCGACAGATAGCGAGCAAGCTTCCATAGGAATAGCGTGGGAATGGCAAGCGATGGGGTGGCAACTTTCTCAAGCGAGGGGACAGCGACTTTCTCAAGCGATGAGGCAACGACTTTCGCAAACGCCAGGCGGTGACGAAAAGGCGGCGATCGCCTGTGCGCTCTGCTCTGTTTTCGATTTTTGGGCTTTCACACACATGGGCATCCGCATATGGTAATCGGGAGAGCAAAACCCGCGAAAGGAGCAACACGATGTACCCATCGTATTATCACCATCCATGGCATCCCACCGCCATGCCGGTCAACTGGAATCAGCCGTATTGGGAGCACTACTGGCTTCCGGCCTACTCCCATTGGCATGCAAGCTGGGAGGGCGGCTGGAATCGCGTTGAGCTGAAAGACTACGGCCCTCATCCACTGGCGATCAACATTGATGAAGCTGCGAAGCAAAATACAAACTATCGCACCGCCCTGTGGACAGGGAAGCATTTGCAGGTGACGCTGATGAGTATTCCCGTGGGCGGAGACATTGGCTTGGAAATCCATCCGGACACCGATCAGTTCCTCCGCATCGAAGAGGGCCACGGGCTTGTGCAAATGGGGCCGCGAAGAGACAGGCTGGACTATCAGGCCAGACTGAATGACGACTATGCCGTGATGGTCCCGGCAGGAACGTGGCACAACATCATCAACACCGGAAACGAGCCGTTGAAACTGTACACGATCTACGCGCCGCCCCATCATCCGCACGGAACGGTGCACCGAACAAAAGCGCAGGCCGCAGCAGAAGAACGCCACCACTCCTGAATGTGAATGCGTCAGCCCGAAAAAAATCCCAATCTCTCGCGTGGATAACGAGAAATTGGGATTTTGCGTTGGGGATGGCCGCCTACTTTTCGACGAGTGTTTCCGCCTGCTCAAAAACTACCTTTCCATCGAAAATCGTCAGCCGCACTTTCGTATCCGGAATTTCCTCCACCGGGATGGCAAACAGATTGCGCTCCAGGACGGCGATGTCAGCGAGCTTGCCCGCCTCCAAAGTCCCCAGCTCGTGCTCGCGGAACGTCCCATATGCCGATCCGGCTGTGTACGCCTTGAGCGCATCGGCGAGCGAGATCCGTTCATGCGAATGCCAGACGTTTTCCCCGCTGCTGTCGATGCGGGTGACGGCGCGATACACTTGCAAGAGCGGCTGCAATATGTCGATCGGGAAGTCTGTGCCAAACGCCAGTCTCGCTCCGGCCTGCTGCAGCGTGTTGATGGAGAACACATGCGGTTCCCGCGCCAAACCGATGCGCTCGGTGTACACGCCCCGCTCGGACATGGCAAAATGGTCGGGTTGCATCGAAGCGGTCACATCCAGCTCCTTGAACCGGGGAATGTCGTCCGGGTGGATGACTTCCACGTGCTCGATGGAGTGGCGAGAGTCGCGCTTGCCGTTTGTTTTTTGCGCTTCCTCGTAGGCGTCAAAGGCAAGCCGGATCGCCCCGTCTCCGATGGCGTGGAAGCGAATGGAAAAGCCTTCCCTGTCGGCCTCCACCACCCATTTTTTGATCGTCTCCGGCGGAAACGACGTCTCTCCGCGCGTATCCGGCTGGTCGGCGTACGGCTCCAGCAAATAGGCGGTACGCGCCGTAATGACGCCGTCGATGAACTGCTTCAAGCCCGACACTCGCAGCTTGTCTGACTGGTACGTCTCCCGCAGCCTTTTCGCCCGCTCCAGGTCGCCGTCCAGGGCAGGCCAGAGGTGAAGCCGCGCCGTCAGCTCCCCTGTGTCCTCGAACTCCTTGAACAGCTCGTAATCCGTCAGCATATCCATCGATTCTGTGGCGAACAGGTCGTGCACGGCAGTGACGCCGAGACTCGCTGCGTGCGCCAGGAAGTTTTTGAACAGCTCCTGCTTCTTTGCTTTTGTAAAATGATAGGCGTGCTTGACGACGGCCCCCATCGCTTTTTCGTACAGCAGGCCATCCGGCTCTCCGGTTTCGTCTTTGCCGATAATCCCGAAGGCAGGGTCTTCCGTGTTCCGGTCGATTCCTGCAATCTCCAGCGCCTTGGAGTTCACCCAGACGTAGTGGCCTTCGGCGTGGAACATGATCGCAGGCCGATCGGGGACAACCCGGTCGAGGGAGTAGCGATTCGGCAGTCGCTGCGTGTCCCAGTAGCCGGCATCCCAGACCGCGCCGATGACCCACGGTTCATTCGGCTTCGCTTGCGCAAATTCGCGGATGATCTCCAGCGCTTCCGCTTCGGAGCGGGCGGAAAACAGCATCGCGCTTTCCATCATCACCGCTCCGTGCATCACGTGCAGATGGAAGTCGTGAAACCCTGGCATGACGAGCTGGTCCTGAAAATCGTATCGTTTTGTCTCTTCCCCTGCGTACTTGCTGATTTCTTCCTTGGAGCCAACCGCGATAATCCGGTTGCCCGCGATGGCAATGGCGGCAGGCTCCGGCCGGTCGGAAAGCCCGGTAAAAACGGCGTTGCTCGATACAATCAGGTCGGCTGTTTGCGTGGTCATAAATATCCATCCTCTCCAGATCGTGTTTGCTGTGAAAAAACGTTTGCCTCATTCCGTACGCCTTTAGTGCACCTCGTCGACAGTGAGCATGGGGGGCGGCTGCCTGAACATTTTCGTCAGCCCCAGTAGATAAAGAAAGCCGATCAGCAGCCAGCTTCCCCCGAGCAGCAAGGAGTGTTTGTCCAGCTTGACAAAAAACAGGCCGATGAGCGCCGCACCGATCAGCGGCAGGAGCAAGTATTGAATCGTGCCTTTGAACGATCGCTGTTTCTCGCGAATGTAGTAATGGGCAATCACGGCCAGATTGACGAAGAAAAAGGCGAATAAGGCCCCGAAATTGATAAACGATACGGCCGTCATGAGATCGAGAAACAGCGCGCTCATCGCGACTACGCCGATGAGGACGATATTCGGAATCGGCGTGCGGAACTTCGGCGACAAATAGCCGAACACTTTTTTCGGCAAAACATTTTCCCTGCCCATCGCGTACAAAATGCGCGAGGCGCTCGTGCCTGACGCTACGGCGGAGGCAAAACCCGCTGTCAGCCCGACCGCAATCACAATGCTCGTAAACACGTTTCCGCCGATGTACGCGGCAATCTCCAAGTAAGCGGAGTCGGGATTTTGGAAGGACTGATACTGCGGGAAAATGAGTTGCGCGAAATAAGAGCCGGAAATAAACAGCAGCCCGCCAATCAGCGTAATCATGTAAATCGCTCTCGGCAATGTTTTCGTCGCGTCCTTCGTCTCCTCCGAAAGCGTCGTCACCGCGTCAAAACCGAGGAAGCTGAAACAGAGCAGCGGAACGACGGACAAAAGCGTCGGAACGTTGATTTTTGCATCGTAAAAGGGCAGCGTCGAGAACAGTGTCCCTGCCCCCTTGCCGTTTTGCAGTCCGTAAATCGCCAAAACGAAAAACAGCAGGAAGACGAACAGTTGCAAAAACAGCATGTACGTATTGAACTGTGCTGCCAGCTTGATCCCGAGAATGTTGACCGCCGTAATGACGGCAACAAACGAAACGATCCAGACGAACATCGGGACGGAAGGAAAGAAGGCGGACAGCGAGATGCCGATGAGCAGCGAGCTAATCATCGGGCTGAACATGTAGTCGATGATGATCGTCCAGCCGACGATAAAGCCGACGTGCGGGCTGATCGTTTTTTGCGTAAACGTGTAGGCCGCTCCCGCATTCGGAAACGCTTTTACCAGTTGCGCATAGCTGTACGCCGTAAACAGCATGACAATCAGCGCAATCGCATACGCCGTGGGCATCATCCCGTTTGTGCTGTGTACGGCAACACCGTAGGTCGAAAAAAACGTTTGCGGGGCCATGAAAGCCAGCCCGAAAAAGACGATGTGTTTCAAGGTAAGCGAGCGTTTCAGCGTTGGTGCAGTCGGATGCTCCATAGATCAGTCCCCCAGTTCTTTTGCTAGGCTCCTCTCCTTTTTCGAGAAGTTGTCCTCTGCATATTTTGTACCAAGTCTGATTATTTAGGAATTTCAGTTTATTTTCACCCTGTTTCGAAACGTTTTTGCCGTAGCATCTATGCAATCGCGCATCGGCAACCCATTTTTGCATAATCAGATCAGAAAACTTGGCTGCGACAAGCCATTGGTACAGCCTTAGTTGCACGTATGCTGGCACGAGAAAAAACGGCTGCCGAACTTGCTGGCAGCCGCTGTTTCATGATTGGCATGTGCTGGCGAAAATTCGCCCTGTGCCTGTGCCGCCTGCTACCTGTTTTTTGGCAGCAAAGGAAGGCGAATGTGGCTCGGGTGCTGTTCATCGTGGTAAATGTGCTGCCGGGCCACCACCGTCTCGGTTTCCGTCGCCAAATCTGTCCCGGTGTTCGGATTCGGGAACGAAAAGTTCTCCGCCCCGGACGTGACACAGACCCGAATGCGGTGGCCTTTTTCGAAGACGTTGGCGATTTTGCCCATGCGGATTTCGTAGCGCTCAATCTGGCCTGGCTCAAGCAGCTTCGGCTCGGCAAAAGAATGACGGTAGCGGGCGCAGATGATTCCGTCCGACAGCCGGATGGAGTTGCCCTCTTCATCGACGTCGCTCAGGCGCACCAGCCAGTCCGTATCCCGCGCAGAGCTTGCCGCGTACAGGACAGCCGAGATTTCCCCCGCGATCGCGACGTCTTCCTGCAACGGCTCCGAGGTGTAGACTAGCACGTCCGGGCGCTTTTCGACCTCCCGGTAATTTTCCGGCACGCTGTTTTCGTTTTCGGACAAATCGAGCAAATAAGGCGCGGCGTCCAGCGGGTCAAACAAGTACGCGTCGGCTGGCTCGTTGCCCGGAGCCGCGAGCGTCAGAGCGCCGTCTCCCGCGCTCTTGGGTTGTGTCCATTGTGGTAGTACATCGGTTAAACGGAACGGTATCTATCGCTCAAGACAACGCTATCTATGTAATGATTGTGGAAAATCTTTCAATGATCTGACAAATACGCCATTTTCAGGCTCTCGATACCCTGAAAAATGGGTGAAATACATTGAATTAATGGTAGAGGGATATACCCTACCAAAAATCGCTGAAAAACTCCAAATACACATTTCTACTGCCTTTTATTGGAGGCATAAAATCTTGAACGCATTAGGAAGTCTTGGCTTTAATCAACTGCAAGGTATCGTTGAGAGTGACGAAACCTTCTTTCGTGAGTCTATGAAAGGTAGAGAAATCACTCATAGAAAATCCAAGAAACGAGGTGAAAAAGACGAAAAAAGAGGAATTTCCAACCTTAAAATTGCTGTTGTAGTTGCACAAGACCGTAACGGTAGTGTGATTGCTCGAAAAGCAGGAACAGGTCGTGTAAGAGCTGAAGAAATTGACACTGTTCCGTTGGCTTGAATTAGGCAAGTATTTGGCATTTGAAAAACGTGTTGAGCAAATGCTTATTTCAGCGTGTCAAAAATCGACCAACACCACAGTCAATTCTTTAAGGTCTGTTTTATAAGGCATAAAAAAGGATAGCGTATGCTACCCGTCTTGCATCAATTTTCGGCAATACCATTGGCAAGTAATGAAATATATCCGATTGTACAAATTGCAATAATGTTAAGTATTATTAGTAGCCATTTCATTATGCCTTTTTTGGCTTTTAGTCCCGAAAAAACTCCTAATAATGGGAACAGAAACATCGAAATAATAAATGGTTTACCGAATGTTCCTAACGACACACCACTCAACATTGTATAAAACAAACCAATGAAGATTACCAAAGTAGCAAGTGAAAAAATACTGTATTTATTCAAATGGGTTCACCTCCTGAAAGTTATTTGTTATTCCTAATTTATCATATTCAAACCTTTATACAATTACTATTTTTATATCTTTATTATATCACAATGTTTATTTTTCTCCTTCAGAAGCCACAAAGTTTACGAAAACAGCCTTAAAAATAAACGTGGGCCTAGAATTTGAATAATTTTAATACAGTTAACCTTTTCCCCCAGAGCTCATAAACCTAGCTTCCTTTTCGATTACTTCAGTTTAATAGTTTCCGTATGCTCTATTCCTTTTGTGTCATCCCAAATGATTGTAACATATGCATTGGAAAGCTTACTTCGGAGTTTCCAAACAGGAAGAACCCAAGCATCCATTTCTCCTCCATCAAGTGTCATTAAATAAACAGTATCACTGTATTGGTATGGATTGTGATACTTGATTGTTTTATTAAGACCTAGTTCCTCAGATAGATTTACTTCTATACTTTTTAAACTTATAGGTAACTCCTTAACCCTATATTCAAGCTTCAAATTATCAGTTGTTACATTACGGTTAATTGCTGTCACTTTTATTTCCCCTGACCAGTTGGTTGAAACACCATTTAAAGAACACCCAGCAAAAAAGTTAGGTAAATACACAAAATCAGTATCCCTGTCGCTATTAGTGGCATCCATTTTTTTATTGTCATTTTACCCCTCCCGCTCTCTCTCACTGGCTATTAGGGCTTGCTGAACGAATGAGAAATATACAAGAAATCATGAATAATATGCAGATTTGGTTCCAAAACAGCAAAGTC